>JAUPWC010000078.1 GCA_030916665.1 Verrucomicrobiota bacterium | reverse complement strand
CTATCGGTTCTCGGTGGCGTGGCCCCGCGTGCTGCCGACGGGACGGGGGAAGGTGAACGCGACGGGTCTGGCGTTCTACGACCGCCTGGTCGATGCGCTGCTCGAAGCCCGGATCGAGCCGTGGCTGACGCTGTTTCATTGGGATTATCCGCTCGCCCTTTATCGCGAGGGCGGCTGGCTGCACCCGGACAGCCCGCGCTGGTTCGAGGACTACACCCGCGTCATCGTGGACAAACTCTCTGATCGCGTCCGGCATTGGATGACGCTCAACGAGCCGCAATGCTTCATCGGACTCGGACACCAGACTGGTATCCATGCGCCTGGCGACAAGCTGCCGCTCGACCGAACGCTCCTCGCCGCGCACCACACCTTGCTCGCTCACGGCTTGGCGGTGCAGACCATCCGCAACCGGGCGAAACTGCCGCCGATCATCGGCTGGGCCCCGACGGGTGACGTGCCCACGCCGGCGACGGAGACCACGGAGGACATCGAGGCGGCCCGCGAAACTTTCTGGCACATCGCGCCCGACAGTGTCTGGAACATGGCGTGGTGGCTGGATCCGGTGCTGCGCGGCCAATATCCGGAGCAGGGATTGCGCGCTTATGGCGCGGCGGTGCCGGCCTTCACCGACGCGGAGATGCGCACCATGCACCAGCCGGTCGATTTCCTCGGGCTCAATCTTTATCGCGGTTATACCTGCCGCCGCGGCGACGGTGGCGCGCCGGAGACCGTCCCTCCCGTTCCGGGCGGGGCGGAAACGCACATTCATTGGGCGGTTCATCCCGCCGCCTTGCGCTGGGGGCCGGTTTTCGCCCATGAACGTTATGGCCTGCCGATTGTCATCACCGAAAACGGCCTGGCCTCGCACGACTGGGTGTCCCTGGATGGCGCGGTGCACGATCCGCAGCGCAGCGACTTTCTCGCCCGCTACCTGATGGAGCTCCGGCGCGCCGTGCGCGACGGCGTGCCGGTCAACGGCTACTTTGCGTGGTCGCTGCTGGATAATTTCGAATGGTCGGAGGGCTACCGCTATCGCTTCGGTTTGGTCCATGTCGACTACGCCACGCAGCGGCGCACGCCCAAGGACTCCGCCTGGTGGTATGGCGAGTGCGCGCAAACCAACGGCGCCGCGCTGCCCGCCGCTGTGCCGGACGGCGCGCGGCAACCGGCCGGCCGCGCCTGAAACGCCCGACGACGATGACCGCGCCGCGCCCGATCAACCTCCGTCCCTTCCTGTGGGTGCCCTCCCTCTATCTGGCGATGGGCATTCCGTTCAACATCATCATGGGCGGCACGGCGGCGCGCATGTATAAGTCGCTGGGCTACTCGGACGGCCAGATCACGGTGGCGCTGGGCAGCATCGGGGTGGCCTGGTCGCTGAAACCGCTGTGGGCCGCGTTTCTGGACATGTATGGCACGAAGAAATTCTTCGTGCTCGCGATGGAGGTGCTGATCGCCGGGCTGCTGGTCGCCGTGGCGATGACCCTGCCGACGACAGAGTTTTTTCGGACCAGCATCGCCCTTTTCTGGATCGCGGCTTTTGCCTCATCCACCCAGGACATCTGCGCCGACGGCGTCTACCTGACGGCCCTGCGGAAACCGGAGCAGGCGCGCCTGGCCGGGCTGCAGAGCACGTTCTGGGTCCTGGGCAAGGTGCTGGCCTCGGGCGTGCTGATCTCCGTGCTCGACCGCGTCAGACTCGCGGAGGGCTGGCCGGAGCAAAAGATGTGGGTCATGGTGATGGTCGCCTGCGCGGGCGTCATGGGATTGCTGGCGGCGCTGCACACTTTCACCTTGCCGGCGGGGCGGCCGGCGCGCCGGCCCGAGGGCGTGCGGCAGGTGGTGGCGGAATTTCGCGAGACGGCCGTCAGCTTTTTCCACAAGCGGATGTTTTGGGGCATGATCGGCTTTGTCTTTCTCTACCGACTCGGCGAAGGCCTGATCCTGATGGAGGGGCAGCTGTTCCTGCAGTCGGCCGTGAGCCAGGGTGGCCTGGGCCTGACGGCCGGCCAGGTGAGCGACATCGATGCGCTGTGGGGCACGCTCGCCACCATCGTCGGCGGCCTCCTCGGCGGGGTTTTCGTGTCGCGCCACGGCCTCGCCCGCACGCTCGTGATTCTGGCGCTGTTCCTGAACGTGCCGAGCTTCGCCTATGTTTATCTGAGCCAGGCGGCCTCGGCCGGACACGGGCTGGATTACGCGACGATCGCGACGCTGGTGAGCATCGAAAAGTTCGGTTACGGCTTCGGTTTCATCGGCAACATGATCTACATGATGCAGCAGCTGGCGCCGGGCCGTTGCACGATGACGCACTATGCCTTCGCCACCGCGCTGATGAACCTCGTGATGGTCCCGACCAATATGATCTCCGGTCCGCTCGCGGAGGCCCTGGGTTTCGCCCCCTTCTTCATCGTGGTGATGGTGGCCTCGGTGCCCTCGGTCTGGGCGGCGTGGCGGGCGCCCTACCCGGCGGAGCCGGTGGGGCCCGACGCCGCCAGCACTTCCCCGGACGAACTCAACTCCATCACCCCCGATGATCCCAGCCGTCTGGACGACGCCTTGCGCCGCGTGCAAGTGATCGCCGGTCGAGCCTCGATCCACGCAATGCTGAACATCCTGGCCATTATTCTGATCGACAGCAAGGCGCTGGGCCTGCTGCAGGAGGACGGTCCCGGGCGGATTCCGCTCGGATTGCTGACGGCCAGCCTGGGGGCGAAACTGTTCTTCTCCCGCCGGACCTGGCGCATCGCCCAGGAAACCGAGACCGAGGCCGGCCGCACACAGGAAAGCATCTACGTGCGCAACGCCCGCGGAGCCCGCACGGTGACCATACTGTGCGGGGTGACGAGTTGCGCGATCCTAGCCCTGGCCTTGAAACTGTCACTGTAAGCAGCGCGGTCCTCCCGGACGATAAATGAAACGCGCAGGACAGCCAAGGGATCAGACCGGGCTTCACCCGATTCCACGGACAGGGGTGTGCGGGGTGATTATACCTCTATGCCAGTTACTGTTTGGTTTAGAATTTTGCTGGGGAAAGGTGCGGCGCAAGCGCCGCCCCTAAGAAAAGTCTCAAACCGTCAGGTAATTGGTGTGACAAGTGCCGGCGGACCTTGCTTTGCTTGCGGATCGGTCCGCCGACAAGCGGCGCCCCGGCTTTCCATTGCCTCGTTCCGGCTTGGAGTGCGCCGTGGCCGCCCTCCAAGGCCTGTTGCGCCGGATGCGGCGGCCGGGTTCACGCTTGCCCGGGGATCGGCTTCGATTCCTGCGAAAGGGCGATGGCGGCGAGGATCGCGACGGCGATGCCCGCGGTCTCGACGAGGCCGACGCGCTCGCCCAGGAAAATCAAGGCGAGCACGATGGTGACCAGCGGTTGCACGGCGGCGGCCAGGGTCGTGACCACGGCGGCCTTGCCCTCGCAGCGGTAGGCCGCGAAGGCCGCGATGACCCCGAAGCTGTTCAACACCCCCGCGGCGAGGCCGGACCAGACCATGGCGGCCGACATGTGCCAATCGAGCGGCTTGGTGGCGACGATCCACAGGGCGATGGGGATGAAGGCGGCACACCAGGCGAGGTAGGACAGCTCCGCCGAGACGTGATTGGTGGACACCTTTTGCGTGGCGCTGAAGACGCCCCAGCAGACCATCGCGCCCAGCGAGTGGAGCATCCACGGAGTCAGGCTGATCCGGCGCAGCAGCTCCAGCGGTTGCCCGAGGCTCTTCGCTTCTCCGCTGAGCAGGAGGATGGCCGCCACAGCGAGGAGGATCCCAAAACCCTGGATGAGGTTGAGCCGCTCCTTGAACCAGAAATACGCGAGGAAGAGGGTGACCAGCGGATAGACATTGGTGAGTGGCACCGCGACGGCCGTCACGGCGCCCGCTTCGAGCGCGAGGTAGAAAAAGATGTTGCCCGCCGCCGCGATCAGCCCGGAGACAAAGCCCCAGAAAAGCCCGAGGCGGTGGTTCGTGCCGGTGCGCACATTCTTCGACCGGGCTGCGAAAATGACGGACGGAACGAGGGCGAACGTGAAGAGTATCTGCGTCATCCAGCCGGAGAGCTCGCGGCTCGGGCCTTTCGAGAGCACGCCCCAGATGCCCCAGCAAGTTGCAGCCGTGAGAGTGTAAACGAGCCAGAGGGGCAGGAACGGGGTTTTGACGGCGGTGGTGTTCATGGGGAAGGAGGGCAAGTGATCATTTCAAAACCAGTCTTTGCGAGGAGGCCCGGAGGGCCGACGACTTGTCCGTCGAAGCCGCGGCGAAGTCGGAAGCAATCCATCTGAATGGATCGCCACGCCCGGTTACACCGGGTTCGCGATGACAAGGGCGGTTCTGAAATGAACTCTTGGAAAGAAACATACTGAATCAGGTCGCGGCCACGGTCAGTTCATAGCCGCCGAGGTCGAAGAGATCATTGGGCAGGTCGCGGCTCTCCGTGACGTAGAAGGTGGGGTTGCGGCCTTCCGCGGCCGTGATGGCCTCGCCATGCGGCACGTCCGCGAGCATGGTGAAAAAGCTCACCTCCGGGTCGTTCCATGTGACGTGGAGGCAGACGAAATCGGCGGGCGAGACGATGCCGGCCGCGACCTTGGCGGCGAGTTCGGGGCGGCGCATCAGGGCCACCACCAGATAAAGCGGCTTGGTCCCGGGGTCGCCGAGGAGCAGGAAATCCTCATTGTCGGGATGGGTGGCGAAATCGGCGAAGGGCACGCGGTTGACCGTGACCGAGATAAGCATGTGCGGACCATAGCGATCAGCGGAGCGGTAGATGGGGCGGTCGAGCGTCTGGCCCGGTCCGGCCGGCAGATCGTGGCGGCGGGCGCCGAGGCGGATGATAAGGTTGCGCTGCGCGAGATCGGTCATGACCGCCGCCGTCATCGGGATCGGTTGCAAGGAGAGGATTTTTTTCATGGGTTCGGTCCGGCCGGCAGCTTCCAAGGCGGAGGAATCCTCGGGAATGATGAATTATTTGGGCGAAAGACGGTAGGTTTGCAGTTGCTGGCAGGCGAAGGCCAGCGGCAGCGCGTCGGCGCTCGTCAGAGCCACGGGTTCGAGATCGGTTTCGAGGTGCGTGGTGCGCCCGGCGCGGGCGAGACCGGGGGAAAGGGAGAGCGTCGTCCGCACGGGAACATCGGAGACATTCCACAGACGCGCGATGAGGCCGTGATCGATGCCTTCCTCGGCGGGCTTCACCGCCCACAACAGGACGCCGGGATCGCCCACGGTCAGGAGCGAATACGAATTGACGGGCAGCGGCGCGTCCGGCTGGCCCGTCACGGCGCCAGTGACGGGCGGATTCTGGTGTTCGAGGGCGAAACGCATCGCGGCGGCGGGATCGTAACCGCCGTGCGCGCGCAGGGCGAAGCGCTGGAGATAATGCCGGCGGCCGGCCGAGAACTGGGGCTCGCGTTTGCCGCCACCCGCCTGCTTGCCGGCCAGGAAATGCAGCTGCGGCGTGGCGATGTCGAGGGCGGCGGGGGTGCTGGCCCCGAGGCGGGCGAAGGCCAGATCGGGATTGGAGATCGTGACGCCTTTCCGCCCGCTGCCGTCGCTGATGTCGGCGAAGTGGTTCGCCGAGATGTAGTCGTAGCGCGCGTGGGTGTCGGCGTAGTCGCCGCCGTCGGCCCGGCGCTTGTTCAGGTTGATCGCGCCGACTTCCTCGCTGTGCACGGACGGCCGGTCGAGGGCGAAGGTGAAGGCCCAGTGCCGCAGGCCGGTGAGTTCCGCGTCGAGCTCATTGTCGAGGTCCATGCGGTCGGAGTCGCGGTAGAGGGTGATGGCGGTGGTGTGGGCGAGCCCGGCCGGACTGCGGGCGCGCACGGTCACGGAGACCGGGCCGCGGTTCTCCACCACCAGCGGCTCGCCGTCGTCGTCGTCCGCGGCGAAGACGATCAATTTCAAGCCGCAGAGCCTATCGGCGAGTTCGGTGACGCCGGTCCGCCGGTCGATAAGGCAGCGGATCGCACCGACACGCTCTATGACGAGCCGCACCGCGT
>JAUPWC010000077.1 GCA_030916665.1 Verrucomicrobiota bacterium | reverse complement strand
TGCGAAATCTGGAACGGTTTCATGATCAAGCGCGGCTGGCGCGACGGCGCGGCCGGGACCCTCGCCCAGCGCATTCAGGAAAGTGCGCTCGGGGGCGAGCCCGTCCTCACCATGTTCGACTACCTCGACTACGACGAGGGCCGCCAGTCCGCGCCCGCGCGCCCCTGGGAGAAAATCTGACCCGTCATGGGCGACGCGCTCTGGAAACGCCTGCAGCTGCTCGTCTCCGTGCTGAGCGTGCTGCTGGTGCTGGCGCTGCTTGCCGCCGGGGCCGTGTGGTGGCGCATCCGCGCCAGCCTGCCGCCGCTGGACGGCACCCGCCCGCTGGCCGGGCTCACCGCGCCCGTGGAAATCACGCGCGATGCCCTCGGCGTGCCCACGGTCTCGGGAGCCACGCGCCTTGATGTCGCCCGCGCCACCGGCTACCTGCACGCGCAGGACCGCTTCTTCCAGATGGACCTCACGCGCCGCAGCGGCGCGGGTGAACTCGCGGAACTCTTCGGGCCGGCCGCGGTGGACTTCGACCGCTCCCGCCGCCGGCACGGCTTCCGTGCGCTCGCCGGCCGCGTGCTGGCGGAACTGCCGCCGGCACACCGCGCCTTCCTCGAAGCCTACACCGCCGGCGTCAACCGCGGCCTCGCCGCCCTGCCGCGTACGCCCTGGGAATACGCGGTGCTCCGCACCGATCCCCGGCCCTGGCAACCCGAGGACAGCCTGCTCGTGGTCTATGCCATGTGGCTCGACCTGCAGGACACCACCGGCGACGCCGAACTCAGCCTGCGCGCACTGCGCGAGACGCTCGGGTCGGACGGCGCACGCTTCTTCGCCCCCGCCGGCACCGCGTGGGACTCCGCCCTCGACGGCAGCAGCTTCACCCCGGAGCCGCTGCCCCGTCTTCGCCTGCGCCCGCGCGGCGAAAACTCAGACGCCTCCCCAACCCTCGAGGTCCCGACGCCGAAACCCGGTTCCAACAGCTTCGCCCTCTCGGGCGCGCACACCGCCTCCGGCGTGCCCCTGGTCGCGAACGACATGCACCTCGACCACCGCCTGCCCCACGCCTGGTATCGCGCGGTGCTGAAGTGGACCGGCCCCGACGGCACCGCGCACCGCCTGGTCGGCGTCACGCTGCCCGGCTTGCCGCTCCTCGTCGCCGGCAGCAACGGCCGCGTGGCCTGGGGATTCACCAACGCCTACACCGACACCGCCGACGTGGTCGTCACGGAGCCCGATTCCACCGCGCAGGCCTTCTACCGCACGGCCGCCGGCTACCGCGAGATCACCAGCCGCATGGAATCCATCGCCGTCAAGGGTGCGGAGCCCGCGATCCACCGGGTGCGCCTCACCGAGTGGGGCCCGATCTTCGGCGCCGACAGCGACGGCAACCTCCTGGTGCTGCGCTGGACCGCCCACGATCCCGCCGCGCTCAACCTTGAGTTCGCCGCCATGGAAACCGCCGCCACCACGGGCGAGGCCCTGGAAATCGCCCGCCGCATCTGCCTGCCTAACCAAAACCTCGTTGTCGCCGACACCGCCGGCGCCATGGCGTGGACGATTCTCGGCCGGCATCCGCGCCGGATCGGCTACGACGGCCGTTACCCCGTTTCCTGGGCCTACGGCGACCGCCGCTGGGACGGATGGCTCGCTTCGGACGAAGTTCCCGTGGTGCGCGATCCCGCCGACGGACTGCTCTGGACCGCCAACCAACGCCTCGTCGGGGGCGAGGCCTACGAAAAGCTCGGCGACGGCGGCTACGACAACGGCGCCCGCGGCGCGCAGATCCGCGACGACCTGCGGGCCCTCGTCGCCTCCGGCAAAAACGCCGCACCCGCCGACCTGCTCGCCATCCAGCTCGACGACCGCGCGCTGTTCCTGGAGCGCTGGCAAAAACTGCTCCTCGCCGTCCTCGACGACGCGGCGATCGCGGAGCGGAGCGACCGCACCGAGCTGCGCGACGCCGTGCGCGCCTGGAACGGACGCGCCAGCACCGACTCCGCGGCCTTCCGCCTCGTGCATGCCTGGCGGTGGCGCGTCGCGGTGCACGCTTTCGACCCTTTCCACGCGCAGGCCCGCACCGACCACGCGGCGTTCAACCCGGAACATTTTCAGCAAGAACACGCGCTCTGGCTGCTCGCCAGCGAACGCCCGCCTCAACTGCTCAATCCCGCTTTCAACTCGTGGTCCGCGCTGCTGTTGCGGGCGGCCGACGAGGTGCTCGCCGAATCCGACCGCACCGGCCTCTCACCCGACAAGTGGACCTGGGGCGGCCACAACCGCCTGAACATGCGCCATCCTTTCAGCCGCATGTTGCCCGCGTGGATGGGCCGCCTGCTCGACATGCCCGCCGACCCGCTGCCCGGAGCCACCGAGATGCCCCGCGTGCAGACTCCGGGTCACGGCGCCAGCGAGCGACTGGTGGTCTCACCCGGTCGCGAGGAGGAGGGCCTCTTCCACATGCCCGGCGGCCAAAGCGGCAACCCGCTGTCTCCCTTCTACCGCGCCGGCCACGCCGCCTGGGTCAAAGGCGAACCCACCCCGCTGCTGCCGGGAGAAGTGAAACACACCCTGACGCTGCAGCCGGAATAGTTTCAATCCGCCCCGGCGTGTCATTCAGTGCGGAGCGAAGAATCCACCTGAATGACCGTTGCGGTGGAGACGTTCCAAACCCCACTGGATCCTTCGTTATACTCCGGATGACGGGTTTCGGTTGTTTCGAGCTTGGGCTTGTTCCATCCTGCGACCTCTGACATCTGTCTTGCGTCATGCCCTTGCACGTCCTGCACCACCCGCTCGGCACGCATATGCTGACCCACCTGCGCGACAAGACCACCAAGCCCGCGCTGTTCCGCACGCTCAGCTACCAGATCTCGCTCCTGCTCGCCCTCGAAGCCACGCGCGACCTCGCCACCGAGGAGAAAAAAATCGAGACCCCGCTGGAACCGGTCACCGGCCGCGTGCTCGCCCGCCCGCTCGCCGTGGTGCCCATCCTGCGCGCCGGCCTCGGCATGGTGCAGCCGTTTCTCGACACCTTTCCCGACGTCTCCGTCGGCTACGTCGGCCTCGAACGCGACCACACCACCGCCATCGCCCGCAGTTACTACTGCAAGCTGCCGCCGCTCGACGGCAAACGCGTGATCATCGTGGACCCGATGCTCGCCACCGGCGGCTCCGCTGCGCAGGCGCTCGACGTGGTGAAGGCCGCCGGCGCGAAGGAAATCGTCTTCGTCTGCATCGTCGCCGCCCCCGAAGGCGTCGCCGCCGTGGAAAAAGCGCATCCGGAGATTCCCATCCACGCCGGCGCTCTCGACCGTCAGCTCAACAGCAAGAAATACATCATGCCCGGCCTCGGCGACTTTGGCGACCGGCTCTACGGAACGTGAGGCGCGGTTCGGGCTGCGGACCCCGCCCGCCCGGATCTAGCCGGTGCGTCAGCCGCGGAAGGTCGTGAGCAGGTCCGTGTAGATCGTGGCGGCTTCGACGAGATCCTTGACCTTCGCGCGCTCGTCCACGGCGTGGTAGTTCTCGCCGCCGGGACCGTAGCCGAGCGTGGGAATGCGGCGGACGTTGGCGAAGAAGTGCATGTCGTTGAAGCCGGTCGAGACCGTGAACTTCGCGGGCTTGCGCCGCACGCGGGCGACGCTCGCGCGCAGGGCTTCGGCGAAGGGCGTGGCGGGATCGCGGTAGCAGGAGTGATTGTCGGACACCTTTTCGACCGTGATCCGGCACTGCGGGATCTTGGCGGCGGCCTGCTTCAGGAAGGCGCGCAGGTCGCGCTCGGCGGCGGTGACCGTCTCGTCGGGCAACACCCGGCGGTCGATGCTGAAGCTGGCGGCGGCAGGCACGGTGTTGATCTTGCCGCCCTCGCCGGAGGCGAACACGCCGCCCAGGTTCAGCGTGGGCGTGCGGATCTGCCCGTCGGGGGTGTGAAATTTTTTCCGGGCGAGGATCTGCTTGTATTCATCCAGCGCGAGCACCAGGGCCGACATTTTTTCCAGCGCGTTGACGCCGGCCTCCGGGGTGGAACCGTGGGCGGCGCGGCCGTGGACACGGACGTTGAGCCAGACCACGCCGTTGTGGCCGCAGCACACGGCGTCGCCCTCGCCGCCCTCGCCCACGATGGCGTAGTCGGCGCGCAGGCGGCCATGCTCGGTCACCCAGCCGGTGCCGAGGGTGCTGTCCGTCTCCTCGTCGGCCGTGAACGAGACCTCGAGGTTGAAATTGGGTTTGGTGCCGGTGGCGCGGAGCGCCTTCAGGGCAAAGACGATGCTGGCGATGGCGCCCTTCATGTCGGAGGTGCCGCGGCCGTAGATCCAGCCCTGGTCCACCGTGCCGCTGAACGGGCTGCCGTGCCGCCATTGCCCGGAGACCGGCACGACGTCGAAGTGGGCGTTGAAGTGCAGGGTCTGCTTCGCGCCGGCGTCCCAGAAGCCGATGACGTTGTAGCGCGGGTAAGCGAGCTGGTCGGGCTGCACGCGCTTTTGGAGGGCGCGGGAAACGGGCACGCGCCGGACTTTCAGACCGAGGTCCGACAGGGTGTCGGCCAACAGGCGCGTGATGTCGCCGTAGTTTTCGCCGGGCGGGTTGACCGTGCGCAACCGCACCAGCTGCTGGAGAAAACGCACCAGTTCTGCCTGATGACGGACGAGATATCGGGCGGGGGTCATGCGGTAAGCGTCCAGTTAGGTGGGTCCGCCGGGCCGAGGCCAGCCGCGACTCGCCGGAATGGGTGAAATCGCCCCGCCGCGAGGATGATTTTGACAGGCGCAGGGAGGGCGGCGCACGATGCGGCCATGGCACTGGCTGACATGCGCAAAGACTACGGACTCGCGGGGTTGCTGGAGAAAGACCTCGCCAAAAACCCTTTCCAGCAGTTCGAGAAGTGGTTTCAGGAGGCCGAAGCCGCCAAAGTCGCCGAACCCAACGCCCTGTCGCTGGCCACGGCGACACGCGATGGCCGGCCCTCCGTGCGCACGGTGCTGCTCAAGCACTGCGACGGGCGGGGTTTCGTTTTCTACACCAACTACGAGAGCCGAAAGGGTCGCGAGCTGGCGGGCAACCCGCGCGCCTCGCTGCTCTTTCCCTGGGTGACGCTGGAGCGCCAGATCATCGCCGAGGGCGAGATTTCCAAGGTCTCGCGCGAGGAGGCCGACGCCTATTTTCACAGCCGGCCGCGCGCCAGCCAGCTGGCGGCGTGGGCGTCGCCGCAAAGCACGGTCATCGCCGGCCGCCCGGTGCTGGAGGAGAGCTACCGCGTGGTGGAAAAGAAATACGAGGGCCGCGAGGTGCCCCTGCCGCCGCATTGGGGCGGTTACCGGTTGTCGCCCGACACGGTCGAGTTCTGGCAGGGCCGGCGCAGCCGGTTGCATGATCGTTTGCGCTATCGGCGGGAACCAGGCGGCGATTGGGTGGTCGAGCGGCTCTCACCCTGAGTGCGTCACTGGCCCCGCCGGGCCGGTTAAGGCGTTGCACCGCACGCACGAAGGGCCTACGTCCAATCGTCCCTGTATGTCGTCCAGCCCCTCGACCCCGCCGATTCCCGGCCAGCGCACTCTGGCCGCGATTGTGTTCACCGATGTCGTGGGGTTCAGCGCGCATATGCAGAAGGACGAGGAAACCACTCTCCGGCTCCTCAAGCAGGACTTCGACACGATGCGCGAACTCTGCACGCAGCACGAGGGCGCGGTGCTCAAGAGCACCGGTGACGGCCTGCTGATGTATTACGCCAGCGCCGTGCAGGCGGTCGCCAGCGCCCTGGCCATCCAGCGCACTTTCGCGGAGCAGGCCAAGTCGCGACCCGCCGACAAGAATCTCATGCACCGCGTCGGCATCCACCTCGGCGACGTGTTTGTGGACAAGGAGGACGTGATGGGCGACGGCGTGAACATCGCCGCCCGCCTGCAGGCGGAGGCCGAGCCGGGTGGCATCTGCATCTCCCAGACCGTCTATCACGTCGTCCGCAACAAGCTCGCGCTGCAGGTCACCCGCCTCGGACCGCGCGAGCTGAAGAACATCTCGCAGTCCATCCCGATCTACAAGCTGCTGCTCAAGGCGCAGAGCATCGAGGAGGCGGCCAAAAACCGGCCGGCCTTCGACGACGGTTCGTCTCTCCCCATCGCCATGCCCACGATTTCCAGCCGCGCCTGGCTGGTCATCGTCGCCGGGCTGCTGCTTGCGATCCTGGTTCTGTTGGGAGGGCGCGCCTGGACCCGGCACAAGCAGGCGATGGCCCGCGCCGAGCACGAACAGGCGGCCCTCAGCGCGCTGACGAAGGAAGAGCCGTCCGAGACCGCGCTGCCGCGCCACCGCATCACGCGCACGCTGGCCGACTGGCGCACAGAGCTGAAGAACAAGCGGTCGCGCGCCCTGGACAGCTACGATTTTGCCGCGCTCGCCCAGGACCTGCGCGACCCCGCCTCGCCGGTCGCGGGGCGGCCCGAAGCGGAGACACGGGCGCAGGTGCTCAAGCGCACGCAGGCCCTGTTCGGCTGGATGGCCACGCACCTGCAGAAATACGACCGCGAGAACCCGTTGGTCGTGCGCGAGCTCGCGGGCACGGCACCGAAGGAGATCAGCGTCTTTGTAGGGGCGGATCGGCGGCTTTACTACAAGGAGGGCGGGGCGACCCGGCAGCGCGATTGGACCGACCTCAAACCGCCGGTGCTCGCGGCCATCGTGGCCGGCGCGATCGTCCAGGCCGATCCGCTGCCGCCCCGCGAGGTTGTGCAGGGCGCACTGGCCTTCGCCAGCCTCTACAACCTGCCCGAGCTGCCCACCGCGCTGCACGAGGGTCGCGCCCGGCGCTTCCGGCCCTGAGCCGGCGTTGCATCGCATGGGCCCGAAAATGCTTCTGACCGGTGCCTCGGGTTTGGTGGGCGGCAGCTTTGCCGCACAGGCCGCCGCTGCCGGCCACGAGGTCGTCGGGACGGTCGGCCGCTGGACCCAGCCGCTGCCGGGCTTGGCACGGCAGGTGGCGCTCGATTTGCAGGACGAGGCCGCCGTGCGCGCCCTCGTGCGCGAGGCGCGGCCCGAGGTCATCGTCAACGCCGCCGCCATCTCCGAACCCGCCCAGTGTGACGCCGAGCCCGAGAAGGCCTGACGTCTGAATGTCGCGCTGCCCGAGTGGCTGGCGCAGGCGGCGGGCGAAACCGGCGCGCGGTTCATCCACCTTTCCACCGAGCAGGTGTTCGACGGCACGCGGGCGCCCTACGCCGTGGGTGACGTGCGCCGGGCGATCAACCGCTACGCGCAGCACAAGCACGAGGCCGAGGATCGTGTGCTGGCGGCGGCGGCGGATCGTGCGGTGGTGCTGCGTTTGCCCCTGCTCATGGGCAACAGCCCGGGCGGGCGGCGCAGCGTACACGAGCGTCTGCTCATGCTCTGGGCCGACGGCAAACCGGCGAAACTCTTCCTGGATGAAATCCGCCAGACCTGCACGTCCGACAGCGTGGCCGAGGCGCTGGTCGAGCTGTGCTCCCGCGCCGATCTGCACGGCGCGTTGCACTGGGCCGGCGCGGAGCCGATCTCGCGCCTCGATATCGGCCGGCGCGTGCGGGCGCATTTCGGCCTCAGCGAGACGCAGGCGCCGATCGTTGCCGTGGCGCGTCGCGACGACCCCGCCGCGCAGGCCACGCGTCAGGCCGATCTCTCGCTCGACCTCGCCCCGCTCGCACGCGAACTCAAGACGCGGCCCGAGACTTTTGACGAAGCGTTGGCGAAGCTGAGGCAGCCGGCGTGGTGGAAGTGAGATGGTCACTCTTTGTGGGAGCGAGCTTGCTCGCGACACGGGTGACAGTCGCGAGCAAGCTCGCTCCCACAGGATCATGAGCATCCGCACCAACCCAGCGTTGCCAACTCGTGCACTCTGTGACCTCTGTGAGGGCTCGTGGCTTCCGTCTCCCAACTACACATCCTGCCGGTCCGCTCCGCTGGCGCCGCCGAAAACATGGCGTTGGATTTCCTGCTGTTGCAGCGCTACCCGCAGCCCGAGGCGGCGCGGTTCCGGCACTATGAGTGGCGCACACAGGCGTTCACCTTCGGCCTCAGCCAGACGATGGATTACATCCGGGCCAACCTGCCGCCGGGCGAAACCTTTGACCTTTGCCGCCGGCCCACGGGCGGCGGACTGGTGGATCACCGCAACGACTGGACCTACGGCGTGGTCATCCCCCGCGCCCACGCGCTGTTCGATGCTCCGGCCACCCAAGCCTACCGCGAGGTGCATGCGGCGCTCGCCGCCGCCATGCAGGCGCTGGGGCAGCCGGTGGCTTTGCAGGAGAAGCGTCATCCGACCGAGGAAGGGCCGACCATCTGCTTCGAACGGCCCGAGCTTTACGACGTCATCAACACCGCCACCGGCGGCAAAATCGCCGGGGCCGCCATGAAGCGCAACAAACACGGCCTGCTGCTCCAGGGCTCGATCGAGAAGAGCCGCGTCGGTGCCGTGGACTGGGAGCGGTTTCAGGAGGAGTTCGTGCGCGAACTCGGCC
>JAUPWC010000076.1 GCA_030916665.1 Verrucomicrobiota bacterium | reverse complement strand
GTTCCGGGCCAGCACCGCAAATCCCTGGCGCGCCCGCAGGAAGTCCGCCGCCGCCTGTTCGCCCCGCGCACCGGCCTCCGCCACGGCGGAGCCAGCCTGCTGCTTACCGAGTCCCGCCCACACGCTTTTGAGCCAGCGAATCATTTGCAAGTTAGCCCTCGACCACGCTGAAAAGAGGCATTACAAGCAAGCGCGTTTTTAATCGTCGACGTTGACCCGCAGGGGTTTCCGCGCGGCGGGCGCCCCCATCCCACTTCCACCACATGGCCTCCTCCAGCAATCTCACAGGCACGCTGCGTCGGTCCCTGCTCATCAAGGTCATTTCCAAACCGGCGCCCAGCCGTGAGGACGTCAACTCCGTCGTCGAGCTCACCGCGAGCAAGGTTGTCGAATCGCTCCAGGCCCAGTCCATGACCCTCTACCTCGTCGAGGCCGGCGAGATTGTGTTCAAGCACGTCTATTACTCCCCGACCCTCTGGGGCACCGACAAGGACAAGGAAGGCCAGTTTAAGGCGACCCAGCAGAAGCTGCTCACCCTCAAACTGCCCGCCGGCACCGGCAACGTCGGCAAGGTCATCCAGACCGGCGAACCGCTCTTCTTCAGCGGCAAGGGTCCCGACGCCGCCTCGCTCAAGAAGATGGACGTCGGCTTCGAGGTCCACTCGATGCTCACGGTCCCGCTCAAGACCAACATCGTCATCGGCGCCATCCAGGTGCTCAACAAGGAGCCCTCCGCCGGCACCGGTGGCCTGTTCACGCCGAAGGACCTGAGCGTGCTCATGGAGGTTGCCGAGTATTCCTCCACGCTCATCCAGCGCATGCTGGACCCGAAGTTCCAGCTCAGCGCCGAGGATACCGCCAAGTTCATCTCCAAGTTCACCGAACTGCCCCTCGTCACCAAGGTGGACGACGGCGAGGTGGACGAGAAACTCGTCGAGATCACCGGCGACGCGATCATCCGCCGCGAGTGCATCTTCCCCTACAAGAAGACCGGCACGAATTCCTGCGCGGTGTTCATGACCAACCCGCTCGACTACGCGAAGCGCGAGGCCTTCTCACAGGCGACCGAGATGTCGATCGACGACGTAAAGGTCATCCCCGCCAGCCTGCTCGACACCCTGCTCAAAAAACACTTCGGCGAGAAGGCCGGTGCCAAGAAAGCCGGCGAAGAAGCCGCCGAGGTGGACATCGACGAGGTGAAGGACCTGATCGCCGGCGCCTACACGGAGGGCGGCACGGGCGAGGTCAAGGCCACCGACCTTGAGAGCGAGGAATCCGCCCCGATCATCCAGCTCACCAACCGCATCATCGAGGACGCCTATGTTTCCGGCGCTTCGGACATCCACATTGAGCCGCAGGAAAAGGACCTGATCGTGCGCTACCGCGTGGACGGCATGTGCGCCGAGAAGATGCGCCTGCCCAAGCAGGTCACTCACGCCCTCGTCGCCCGCCTGAAGATCATGTGCAACCTCGACATCTCCGAGCGCCGGTTGCCGCAGGACGGACGCATCGTCTTCAAGAAATACACCAAGAAGAACATCGACATCGACCTTCGTGTCGCCACCGGCCCGATGAACCACGGCGAGAAGGTCGTCATGCGTATCCTCGACAAGCAGAAGTCCACCCTGCCCCTGCCGATGTTGGGCTTCTCCGACGAAAATCTCGCGAAATACCGCGACTGTGTGCGCCAGCCCTACGGCATGATCCTCCACTGCGGCCCCACCGGCTCGGGCAAATCCATGACCCTCTACGCCGCACTGGCCGAGATCAACACCCCCGACGTCAACATCCAGACCGCCGAGGACCCGATCGAATACACCCTCCCCGGCCTGAACCAGATGCAGATGAACAAGCAGATCGGCCTGGATTTCCAGCGCGCACTTCGCTGCTACCTGCGTATGGACCCCGACATCATCCTCGTCGGTGAAATCCGCGACAAGGAAACCGCCCAGATCGCCTGCGAAGCGGCGCTCACCGGTCACTTGCTCGTTTCCACGCTCCACACCAACGACGCCCCCTCGACGGTGTCGCGCATGGGCGAAATGGGCATCGAGCCCTTCAACATTTCCGCCGCGCTCGTCTGCGTGTGCGCGCAGCGCCTGCTCCGCCGCGTCTGCAAGAACTGCAAGGTCAAATACAAGCCTGAGGGCCGCGAGGCCGAGATCATCATGAAGGCGCTCAACCTCACGGAGGCGCCCGAGATCTTCAAGGCCGCTTCCGGCGGCTGCCACGTCTGCAGCGGCAACGGCTACAAGGGCCGCGTCGGCATCCACGAGCTCATGGTCAACTGCGAGGAGATCGTCGAGGCCATCAACGCCGAGGTCGAGGTCGCCGACCTCAAGCGCGTCTGCATGAAGTCCGGCATGAAGACCCTCCACCAGGACTCGATGCTCAAGGTCAAAATGGGCCTTACCACCATGGAGGACGCGCTCGCCAACGTGCCGGCCGACATGATCACCGAGGGCACCGACGGGAACGCCGCGGCCAAGAAAAAGGCCGGCGGCCACTGATCCCTTTCCCGGCCGGCTACCCCACGGCCGGGCAAGCAAAGAAGGCGCGATCCGCAAGGGTCGCGCCTTTTGTCTGCCTCGGTTTCGCATCGCGAGAACCGGGGACAAACACCGGGCCGCCAGCAGGCGGCAACGGTGTCCATCGTCCCCGGCCGCCTGCGCACAGTCACCCCACCCGCCTGGCTCCCGGCGGAATCGCGGTGGGCCTCCGGTCATCCGTTTCTCAACGCGGGCCGTGGTGACCGTATTGCTCGAAGGTCCAGGCCACCAACCCGGTGCCGAAGAGGATCACCGCGCAGAATGCGATGTCGATCTGCCGGCCAAAGAACAGGTAGAGCAGCCAGAGCCCTGCACCCGCAAGGATTGCTACGAAGGGAGTTTTCATGGGGTATCCTTTTGGGGAAACTATACCACAACCGGCCGCCGGGGTATCGGCCGGGCCCACGCTAGAGGATTTGCTAATGACAGGCCCTGCGCAGCAATCGCCGCGCAGGGCGGAAAATCATACCGGCACCCCTGGCATTCGGACTGTCATTGCAAGGATCCCGCGTCTGCGGAAGACGAAGCAATCCAGCTGGATCGCCACGGCGGGCTTTGCGGGCCTCGCGATGACAAAGGTCGGAAGGCCCGGAACTCAGACCGCGGCCGGCGCCTGCGGCTTGGCGCCGCGGACGGAGTCGGCGATCGTCGTGGGCAGGGCCTCGGCCTCGCCGCGCTCCTTGTTGAAGCGCATGGAGACCGTTTTGGACACGCCGCGCTCCTGCATCGTCACGCCGTAGAGCGCGTCGGCCGCGGCCACGGTGCTCTTGTTGTGAGTGATGATGATGAACTGCGAGTCCTTCACGAACTGCTTCAGCAGGTTGGTGAAGCGGTGGATGTTCGACTCGTCGAGCGGCGCGTCGAGTTCGTCGAGCAGACAGAACGGCGACGGCTTCACCATGTAGAGCGCGAAGAGCAGCGCCACGGCGGTAAGCGTCTTCTGGCCACCCGACAGGAGCGTGATGCCCTTGAGCTTGGTGCCCGGCGGCTGCGCCACGATCTCGATGCCGCTCTCCAGCGGGTCCTCGGCGGAGATCAGCTCGATCTCGGCGCGTCCGCCGCCGAACAACAGGTTGAAGGTGTAGGCGAAGTTCTTGCGGATCTGCTCAAAGGTGACCTTGAACTGCTCCAGCGAGGTCTTGTTGATGTCGTCGATGGCCTTGAGCAGTTCGGTCTTGGCGTTGATCAGGTCGTCGCTCTGGGTCTTCAGGAATTCGTAGCGCTGCTTCAGCTCGGAGTATTCCTCGATGGCGACGAGGTTGACCGCTCCCATCGTGTTGATGCGCTGACGGAGGGCGTCCACCTCGGACTTGATCTCGGGCCAGTTGGTGCTGTCGAGGGTGGCGAGGTCGGCCTCGGTCGGATCGCCCTTGTTTTCCTTCTTCTTGCGGCGCTTCGGTTTTGCCTCGGCCACGGCCTCGCCTTCGGCAGGCTGCGCGGCGGGAGCCGGAGCCGTGCCCTCTTCTTCTTCGTCGAGATCGAGGTCCTTGATGCCTTCCGGCTCGTCGTCCGCGTGCCAGAGCAGGCGGCGCCAGTCGAGAGTCGAGACATCGGTCTGAAATTCGTGGGTGATTTCCTCGACGAGAAACTGCACGCGCGCCTTCGTCTCGGCGGCCTTCACCTCATGGCGGGAAAGCTCGGACATGGACGCTTCCGCCTCCGCGCGGATGGAGCTGAGTCCGGCTTCGACTGCATTGATCTGTTGTTCGATGGCGGCGAGGTCCGTGCGAACCTGTTCCACATTCTCCTGTGCCGTGGCGAGCGTCACCGCAATTTCCTCGGCGCGTGCGCGCTGACCGGCGCCTTCCTGCTCAAGGGCGGCGATCTGCTCGGTCCAGGTCTCGATCTCGATCTGGCGCTGGTCGTGCAGGTCGGCGAGCTGGACGCGGCGGCGCTCCATCTCGGTCAGGCCGCGGTCGAGCACCTCAACCTTCTGGCGGCGCTCGGCCAGCTCAAGACGGGCCTGGGCCAGCGAGTCGCGCTTCTGGTCGCGGTCCGCGCGCCTGTCGTTGATCGAAGTCTCGATGGTGGCGATGACCTGCTTCTGCGCCTCGACCGCGCCGTTGGCCTCGGCGAGCTGGGCCTGGGCCTTCGCGAGGCGCGCGAGCGCCTCGTCGTGGTCGCGCTTGAGGTTGGTCAGCTCGTTTTCCATCCGCTGCAGCCGGTTGCTGGCGTCATCGAGGGAGCGCTGGGCGTTCTTCTCCTCGCTGTGCAGCGTGGCCGCGTGCTGCGAGGCGGCGAGCACGTCCTTGCGCCGCTGCTCAAGGGTCGCCTCGGCCTCGGCCAGCGCGGCATTGAGCTGGTCGATCAGCGCGCGCTGTTCGTCATGGGCGGCCTGCTCGGTGATGACGGCCTTGCCGGTCTCGCGCAGGTCAACCTCGCGCTGCACGATGCTGTTCTGCGGCTTCTTGTGGTGTCCGCCCGAGATCAGGCCGCGCCGGTCCACGAGATCACCCTTCGGCGTCGCCACCATCAGGAAGCTGAAGCCGGGATTCGCCTGCCAGAAATCGAGGAAGGCGTTGAGGTCCTCGGTCAGATAGCAGGCGGAAAGCATCGCGGCCGCGGGGTGCGACGGCTCAAGGTTGGCGACGGCCTCGGCCGCGGGCTTGAGCATGGCCGGAAGTTCACCGTTGGCCGACGCGCCGGCCAGTCCGGCAACCTGCAGGCACACGCTGCCGATCTGGTCGGCGGCGAGCTGGCCGAGAATCTTCTGCGCCGTGGCGAGATCGGAGACCGCGATGGCCTCGACCGAAGCGCCGAGCAGCGCCTCCAGCGCCTTGGCGTATTCGGCGCGGACCTCGAGCCCCTGGGTGACGGGCGTGAACTTCTGCTCGCCGATCACCGCGGAAAGCCGGCCGGAGAGCAGGGCCTTCGCGCCTTCACCGAAGCCTTCCCACTTTTCCTGCAGCTGCTGGAGCAGTTTCAACCGGGCGGTCTTCTGCGCGAGGCCACGGTCGATTTCCTGCAGGCGGCGCTGCGCCTCGCGGAATTTCTGGGTCAGCTCCTGCAGGGCGGCCTGCGCGGCCTGCGCCTCGTTGTTGACGCGGCTCTGCTCGATGCGCGCCTCCTGCACCTTCTGGCTGGCCTCGGCCAGGGCCGCCGCCGCGCCCTCGACGGCCGAACGCAGCTGCGCGAGGTCCTGGGAGAGCGTGTCAAACTTGTGCTGGCTCGTGCGGGCGTCCACCTCGAGACCGGAGCTGTCGGTGCGCAGGCGCGCAACCGTGCTCTCGAGCTGGAGCAGGCGGAACTTCTCCTGACTGAGCTGTTGGTCGGCTCTGGTGAGTTCGCCCTCGATTACGGCGAGCTCGCGGTTGCGGTCCTGGAAGACGGCGTCGGAGCTGCCGAGCAGCGAGAGCTGCATCTGCTTGTCCTGCGCGCCGGTGTCCACCTGCGTGGCCAGCTCGCGCAGCTGCATCTCCAGCTCGGCCAAGTCCTCCTTGCCGGAATCCAGGCGCTCCGCGAGGCCGGCGCGCTTCACCTCGGCGAGACCGGACTGGTTTTCCGCCTGTTCCTTCTGCGAGCGAAGATCAAAAACCGCCTGCTGGGCATCCTGCACCCGCTGGGTGAGCGAGCTGCGGGTGGCCTTCTGTTCGTCGAGGGCACGGGTCTTTTCCTCCAGCACGGTGCGCCGGGACTCGGCGTCGCCGCGCAGGCCGCTGACGCGCCCCTCCAGCTCGCCGAGCGTGGCGCTCAGGCCCTGCCACTGCTGGCTGCCGTGCGCGAGCGCGAGCTGGCGCAGACGGAAACTGAGGCGCTTGTAGCGCATGGCCTTGGCGGCCTGCCGGCGCAGCGAGCCAATCTGGCGGGCGATCTCGTTGATGACGTCGGTCACGCGGGCCAGGTTCTGCTCGGTGAGCGAGAGCTTGTTCATCGCTTCGCGGCGCTGACTCTTGTATTTGGTGATGCCGGCGGCCTCCTCGAACACCACACGGCGCTCCTCGGGCTTCGACGACAGGATCTGGTCGATCTGGCCCTGCGCCATGATCGAGTAGCTGGTCCGGCCGACGCCGG
>JAUPWC010000075.1 GCA_030916665.1 Verrucomicrobiota bacterium | reverse complement strand
TGGGGCACGATATCCTGCGTGATGAGCTTGGTGCGGGCGTCCCCTTCGAGGCGGCCGAGGGTGGCGAGGAGTTCCTCGGGGGTGAGGCGAAGAAGTTCGGGGAGGGAGATGGAGGATTTTGGATTTTCGATTCTCGATTTTCGATTGCCCTGCAAAGGCAGCCGGACTGCCCGCGCGATGCGGTTGAGGCGTTCGCCGTGGCAGGTGGGGCAGACCTTGCCGTCGTTGGCCGGGTCGTCGGGATCGAAGGCGCGGAGGGCGTCGGCGACTTCGTCGGACATCTCCTCGTCCTCGTCGGGCTTGAGCATCCAGTCGAAGATGCGGCCGTGGCCGCGGCAGGTCGGACACCAGCCACGCGGCGAGTTGAAGGAGAATTGTTTCGGGTCCAGCTCGGGGAAGGACTCGCCGGAGGCGATGTCGGTGCGCGTCGTGGAGAACCAGGACAGGACTTCGCCCGTGGGCAAAACGATGAAGCAGGAGCCTTTGCCCAGCCGCAGGGCGGTGGTGAGGTGATCCGCCGCACCCCGGCGCTCCGCGCCACCCTTCTCCGGAGGGGATTTTAAGTCCGCCACCACGACCTCGATGTCGTGCTCCTTGTAGCGGTCGAGTTTGGTGAACGTGTCCACGCGCAGAAGGCGGCCGTCGGCGCGCATGAGTTCGTAGCCCTGCCTGCGGATCCAGTTGGCGATGGGCTCATGGTGGCCCTTGCGTCCGCGGATGAGCGGGGCGCAGAGGTAGAGATGCCTCGCCTTTTTCGCCTTGGGCGAGGCGAGCGTCTGGTCGAGCAGCCGGCGGAGCTGGCTCGGGGACAGCGGGGTGACGGGCCGGCCGGACTCGGGGTGGTGCTGGACGCCGGCGCGGGCGTAGAGGAGGCGCAGGTATTGGGCGACCTCCGTGATGGTGGCGACGGTGGACTTGCGGGAGCCGCGCGTGATGCGCTGCTCGATGGCCACGGTGGGCGGGATGCCGGTGAGGCGGTCGATGGCGGGGCGCGGCAGTTGCTCGACGAACTGGCGGGCGTAGGGCGACATGGATTCCATGAAGCGGCGCTGCCCTTCGGCGAAGATGATGTCGAAGGCCAGAGTGGACTTGCCCGAGCCGGAGACGCCGGTGACGACGGAGAGCTGGCGGTGGGGAATGGAAACCGAGATGTTCTTCAGGTTGTTCTCGCGGGCGCCGAGAATGCGGAGTTCGGAGTCCGGAGTCCGGAGGCCGGAGAAGGAAGTCAGGTAGGGGGCGGGGGCTTCGGCGGCGGCGAGTTGCAGGGCGGGATCGCCTGATGCCGCGTAGTTGTCGTAGGAGGCGGGGTTCGGAGACCCCGCCCTACAGTTCAGGGCTTCGCGCAGAAACGGCGAGGTCGCCGTTTCTGCCGCGGCGATGGTTTCGGGCGGGCCTTCGGCGACGATGCGGCCTCCGTTGGCGCCGGCTTCCGGTCCGACTTCGAGAATCCAGTCGGCCGATTTCAGCACATCGAGATTGTGTTCGATGACGACCACGCTGTGGCCCTGGTCCACGATGCGCTGGAGCACGCCGAGCAGGCGCTTCACGTCGTGGCGGTGGAGGCCGGTCGTCGGTTCGTCGAGCAGCAAAAGGGCACCGCCCTTTTGCTGGGGTCCGGGGTCTTGGGTCCCGGGGCTGGGGAGGGATTCGGCCTCGCGGGAGCTCGGCCCTCCCTGGGCGGAGGCGTAATCGGAGAGGTAGCGGACGAGCTTGAGGCGCTGGGATTCGCCGCCGGAGAGGGTGTTGAGGGGCTGCCCAAGGGGCAGGTAGCCGAGGCCGACGGCTTCGAGGGAAGCGAAGCGGGTGCGGATGTCCGCGAGGGCGGCGGAAGATTCCCGCGGCGGGGTCGTCGCGGCTTGAAGGTTAGGGCCGAAGTCCCGTTGCGGCGTTCCTGTTGCGCCCTGCTGGGCGCCCAGGACCAGTCGCCCATCCTTCGATGTGGCTGGGCTCGCCGCCCGGGACGCGTCCGCAGAACTCGCTTCGCGATCCTGCGGCGCGAAAAACCTGATCGCATCGGCGATGGTGGTGCGGAGCAGGTCGTCCACGGATTTTCCGTTCCACCGGATGGCGAGGACCTCGGGCTTGAAACGGCGGCCCTCGCAGATCGGGCAGGGCACGAAGACGTCGGAGAGGAACTGCATCTCGACGCGTTCGCTGCCGAGGCCCTGGCAGTGGTCGCAGCGGCCGTCGCCGCTGTTGAAGGAGAAGCTGGAGGCGCTGAAACCGGCCTCCTGCGCGGCGGGGGTCTGGGCGTAGAGTTCGCGGATCAGATCCCAGGCTTCGCAGTAGAGCGCGGCATTGGAGCGAGGGGTGCGGCTGAGCGGCGACTGGTCCACCAGCACGATCTCCGCGAAATCGACATCGGATTTTATACCGGCGATCTCGGCCGGGTCCTCGGTCATCTGGTTGCGTTGGGTCAGCAGGCCCTGATGGATGACGCTGTCGAGCAGAGTGGATTTGCCGGAGCCGGAAACGCCGGAGAGGCAGACGAAGCGCTGAAGCGGCAGGCGGAAGTCGAGATCGCGGATGTTGTGCTTGGTGGCCTTGGAGAAGGTGAGCCACGGGGAATTTTGATTTTCGATTCCCGATTTTCGATTGGAAGCCGGGCTTCCCACCGGGCGTCTGGATTTTGGGATTTCCACATGCTCGCGGCCGGAGAGGTAGCTGCCGGTGATGCTGCGGCCGGAGCGGAGCATCTGTCCGATGGTGCCTTGGAAAACGACCTCGCCGCCGCGGGCGCCGGGCTCGGGGCCGATCTCGATGACGTGGTCGGCGGCGCGGATCATGGCCTCGTC
>JAUPWC010000074.1 GCA_030916665.1 Verrucomicrobiota bacterium | reverse complement strand
CGCGCCCGCTACGACTGGACGCTCGACTCGCTCCGCGCGGAAGTGCCGCTCCCGCTCTCGCGCCGTGTGGTCGGCGACCGGCCGATCGACGTCCTCGGCTACGAGCAGGACGTGCTTATCCTGAACCACTTCAACTACACGCCGCGCCCGGTCTTTCAGGGCTACTCTGCCTACACGCCACACCTCGCGCAGCTGAACCGCGAATTTTTCGAGTCGGAGCGCGCGCCGGAATTCATCCTCTTCAAACTGCAGACCGTGGACGACCGTCTGCCCACCATGGACGATCCGCTCGCGCTCGACCTGCTGCCGCAGCGCTACCGCTATCTTTTCACCGAGCGCGGCTTCACCCTCTGGCAGCGCAAGCCCGCGTCGTCCGCCGGACCGGCCGTTTCCCCCGTGCCCGTGCGCACCGTGACCACCCGACTCGGCGAGCCGGTTGATCTCACCGACCTGGGCGACCGCTCCGTGTGGGTGCGGATCGACCACCGGCTCAACCTGCTCGGGCGCGCGCGCCGCTTCCTGCTGAAACCCCCGATGATGCGGCTCAAGGTGACGGACACCACCGGCGCCACCACCGATTATCGCCTGCCCGGGCCCATCGCCGCCACCGGCTTCCCGCTCAGTCCGCTCGTTCGCGAAATTTCCGAGTTTCTCCGCGCGGCCAACGGCGAACCCGGCCGGCGCGTGGCTTCGTTTGTCATCGAACCCGCACCGCAGGACCGTGACTGCTTCCAACCCGAGGTCGCCGTGGAAATCTCCGTCACGACCACCACCCCGGGCACCGGCTGGGCCGCCCTGGCGCTCGGATCGCCGGAACTCCCGCTGGAATTCGTGCGCGGCCACGCCCCGTTCGGCGCCCAGCTCTCGCAGGTCGAAGGCGGTCTGGAATACTACGCGCACGCGCCTTCGTCGCTCGTTTACCGCCCGGCCGCCGGTGCCGCCACCCTGCGCGGAAGCTTCGGTTTCTACGACGGAGCTTACGCCGCGACCAACGCCGGCGCCTCCGACGGCGCCGAGTTCATCGTCCGCTGGCGGACCGCGGACGGGGCGGGGCGGGAAATTTACCGCCGCCTGCTGCGACCGCGCGACGAGGCCGCCGACCGCGGCGCGCAGAGTTTTGCCGTGCCGTTGCCCGCCGGGACCGGCGAGCTGGAGTTCGCCATCGGACCCGGGCCGAACGGCAACTCCGCGAGCGACTGGACCTACTGGCGCCACCTGCGCCTCGAAAATTCCCACTAGACGCCCCCTTCCCCTGATCCTAGGTATCTCGCTTTAATCAATGGATTCCGCCCCTTCCAGCCCCGCCCGTGCTTCGCTGCTTGATTGGACCTTCCGCGGCCTCGGCTTGGTGGCGATGGTCCTCGTGGCCTTCACGCTGCCGCAGTTCCCGGCCATGGAGCTCGACGCCTCGTGGCGCATGGCGATCGGCAAGTTTTTCATGGAGGGCCGCCAGTTCGGCACCGAGGTCGTGTTCACCTACGGCCCGCTCGGCTGGGCCATGGGCAAAACCTACTGGGGCGACCACTGGGGCCTGCTCGTCGGCTGGCATGTCGTGCAGGCCATCGTGTTCTCGGCTGTCGTGTTCTGGCACGCCTATCGGCTGACCGGCTACGCCCGCGTATTTTTCCTCGGTTATTTCTTCCTCTGGGGGCTCTCCTACCAGGACGCGATCCACCAGACGATCATGGCCTTCGCCGGCTGGGAACTGATCCGCCGCAGCGGAGAATCCTGGCGCTGGAGCTCGCTCGCCTGGATCGCGCTGCTGGTCATCCTTTCGCTGGTCAAATTCACCAACCTCCTGCTCGGCTTCTTCCTCGTGCTCCTGGCCGGGGCGCTCGCCCTGTGGAAGACCCGGCGCGCCACCGCGCTCGTCACGCCGGGCGTCTTCTTCACGCTGTTCCTCCTCGGTTGGGCGGCCTGCGGCCAGAACCCCCTCAACCTGCCGGCGTATTTCCTCAGCTCGTGGCAGATCAGCCAGGGTTACCAGGACGCGATGGGGCTCTCCTGCCCGCCCGGCCAGCTTTACCGCGGGCTCGCCGTGGCGGGGCTTGTGCTCGCCTTCCTAGGCGTGAACTTCCTCTCGAGCGCCGACCGCGTGCGCAGCGGCGCGCTGACGCTCGGCGCGCTGGCCCTGCTCTACCTCAACTGGAAACACGGCTACATCCGCGCCGACGGCCACCAGATCGGCTTCTACTACGCGGCGCTCACCGTGATCGTCAGCGCCCCGCTCGTGCTCGAACCCTCCCCGGCGCTCCGCGGGCTGAAGCACGGTTTGCTCGCCGGGGCCGGCCTGCTCGCCGTCGTCAGCTGCGACCTCGTGCTGCCGGGCCTCGTGCGCGGCGCCTTGGGCGGCGTCCAGAACAACCTCAACACCCACGTCGGCTTCTCCCTTGGCCTGAACCACGACCGCGCGGTTTACACCGGCAAGTGGGAGGCCGAGCGCAACAACTACGACCTCCGCAAGGTCCGGGAGGTGGTCGGCCACGCCACGCTCGACGTGCTCGGCTTCGAGCAGGCCATCGCGCTGTTCAACCGGTTCAACTACCAGCCGCGCCCTGTCTTCCAGGGCTACTCGGCCTACACGCCCTACCTCGCGCGGCTGAACCACGATTACTACGCCTCCGACCGCGCCCCGGAATTCGTCCTCTTCAAGCTCCAGACGCTCGACGGCCGACTCGCCACGATGGACGACCCCGATGTGCTGCGCCTGCTCGTGCAGCGCTACACCTACCTGTTTTCCGAACAGGGTTTCACGCTCTGGCAGCGGAAGCCCGGTCCCTTCGACGCGGCGGCGCTCGAGCCCAGGCCGCTGCGCGCCACGACGGCGAAGCTGGGCGAGTATGTTGAGCTGGGCGACCTCGCCGGCCAGGCGGTCTGGGTCGAGATCGACTACCGTTTCAACCTGCTCGGCCGCCTCCGCCGCTTTCTTTTCCGGCCGCCGCTGGTGAACCTCCGCATCATCGACGAGAAGGGCGGCGAGTCCGTCCACCGCCTGCCCCAGCCCATCGGCCGCGGCGGCTTCATGCTCAGCCCCGTGGTGGACGACATGCTCACCTACATGCACGCCGCCGGCGGCAAGCCCCCGCGCCGCGCCGCCCGCATCCGCCTCGAGACCGCGGACCAGAACCGCGACTGCGTGCAGGACGAGGTCGCCGTGCGGTTCTTCGCCCTGCCGCCCTCCGAGGCGGGCAAGGACTACTTCAAGAGCGCCGACCGGGCCAAGTTCCACATGTTCTCCGAACCGCCGATCTCCTACGAGGCGCACAACCCGCCCAACGAGGACCTCATCGACCAGCGCACCGTGATGATCATGCACGCGCCCAGCCAGATGATCTTCGAGGTGCCCGCCGGCACCACCATGATCCAGGGCGCCTTCGGCTTCGTGGCCGGCGCCTACTCGAAGGGCGGCAACACCAACGGCGCGCTGTTCACCGTTTACTGGACCGACGGCTCCGACCGCATGGTCCTCCACGAGCGCTACCTCAACCCGGTGCCCCGCCTCAACGACCGCGGGCTCCAGCACTTCTCCGCCCGCCTGCCCAAGGGCACAGGCCATGTCGTGATGCGCATCGATCCCGGCGAGTTCGGCGAATACGCCTTCGACTGGACCGGCTGGACCGGCATCGAATTCAAGTGAACCGGCCCGCCGCTTCCCGTTGATGTCACCCGCTGCCTCCAGTCGCGCGTGGTTCTGGACGGCGGTCGCGCTCACCGTCGCCAAGCTCTGGCTGACCTCCGGCCAGACGATCTACGCCATCGGCGCGGCGATCCACGACGACAAGCTCTTCGCCCTGCAGGCGGCGCACCTTCTCAACGGAGAGTGGCTCGGTCCCTACAACCAGTTCACGCTCGCGAAGGGACCGTTCTTCCCGCTCTTCCTCGCCTTCGTCTTCTGGACCGGCCTGCCGCTCATCTTCGTGCAACAGGTGGTTTACGCGGGCGCCGCTGCCATGCTGACGCGCGCGCTGCGGCCGTGGTTCACCTCCGCCGGTGCGCAGTTCGGTCTCTACGTGCTGCTGCTGGCCAACCCGATGACTTGGGACGCCGGCAACCTCGGCCGCCTCATGCGGCAAAATATCTACACACCGCTCGCGCTGCTGATCATCGCGGGCCTTGTGCGGTTGTTTCACCACCGCCGCGAATCCTGGCACAAACAGGCCGTGCCGGCCGCGTTGGCCGGTCTCGCGCTGGGCTGCTTCTGGCTGACGCGCGAGGAGAGCGTGTGGCTGCTGCCCGCCGTCGGCCTGCTGCTCTTCGGCGTGGCCGCCGCGCTCGGCCGCGAATTGCTCACCCGCTGGCGCCTGCTGGCCGCGAGCCTCGGCCTGTTCCTCGGCGCCGCGCTGCTGCCGACGCTCGTCGTCTGCACCCTGAATTACCGCCATTATGGCTGGTTCGGCACGGTCGAGTTTCGCGCCACGGATTTCAAGGACGCCTACGGCGCGCTCACGCGGCTGAAGGTCGGCCCGGAGCTGCCGCACCAGGTGCCCGTCACGCGCCAGATGCGCGAGGCGGCCTATGAGCTGAGCCCGGCCTTTGCCCAGCTGCGTCCGCACCTCGAGGGCCCCATCGGCGAACACTGGGTTGAGAAAAACCTCTTTCCCGCCAGCGAGCGCCAGATCCGCGGCGGCTGGTTCGTGTGGGCGATCCGCGACGCCATGGCCGCGTCCGGTCTCGCGCCCGACGCCAATGCCGCGATGCGCCACTACCGGCGCATCGCCGACGAACTCAACGCCGCCTGCGACGCCGGCCGCGTGCCCGCCCGCCCGCGCCGCTCGGGTTTCGTGCCACCGCTCGGCGAAAAGGACCTCGGGCCGCTCGCCGACGGCGCGGCCGAATACCTCGCGTTCTTCGTCCAGTTCAAGGGCTTCACCGCCCGCGCGCCGGACAGCGTCGGCGACTACGCCGAGCTGAAGCCGTTCCGCGACATCGTGAACATGCGCCTGAGCCACGCGCCGCGCTCCCCCGATCCGCTTCCGCCGGCCCAGGCCGAGGTCGCCCGCACCAAGGTGGAACGCCTCGAATCCCTCGGCCTGCTGATCGGGCGCCTGTTGGCCTGGCTCGGGCCGTTGGTGCTCTTCGTCGGCGTCGTGCGCATGCTCGAAGCCGGCGTCAACCACCGGCCCACCTTCCGCCTCGGTCTGGCGCTCGCACTGCTCGGCGGCTGCGCGGCCTACCTCGTCATCAACGTGCTCGTGCACGTCACCGCCTTCTTCAACATGAGCCCGGCGGCGATGGCCTCCGCCTACCCGCTCTACCTGGTCGCGCTCGCCGCGATCGTCGCCGATGCCGCCGCCGCGTGGCGGCAGCCCGCCGCCGCGGTCGCACCCGCTGCCGCAAACGTCGTGAGCTCCCGCCGGCTCTGGCTGATCCCGGCCGGAGCAACGCTGTTTGTCTTCGCCGCGCGCCTGCGCGAGATCGCCACCTACGCGGCCGACATCCCCTACAACGACCAGTGGATCATCGAGGCGCATCAAATCATCGGCCCGTGGCTCGACGGCACGCTGCGGCCCTGGACGTTCTTCACGCCGCACTTCGAGCACCTGCCGGTGTGGACGCGCCTGTTGAGCTGGCTGCAGGTCGCGATCACCGGCCGCTGGGATCCGCTCGTGCAGATGAGCCTCAACGCGGCGCTGCATTCCCTCTTCATCTGGCTCGTCGCGCGCTGGGCGTGGCGGACCTTCTCCGCACGCGGCGCGGGTCTTGTCACCGCCGTGCTGCTGCTTGGCGGCTCGCTGCCCTTCGCGTGGGAAAACATCGCCTGGGGCTTCCAGTCGCAGTTCCCGCTGGCGCTGCTCTGCCTGTTTGCCCACGTCCACGGCTCGCTCACGTCGGAGCCGGGCGGACGCCGCTGGTGGTTCGCGCAGGCCATGGGCGTCGCCGGGCTCGGCACGCTCGCGAGCATGGTCGCGGCCCCGCTGGCGGTCGTCGCCGCGCTGCTGTGGACCGGACAACGCGAGCGCCGCCGCCTGCTCGCGCCGGGCGTG
>JAUPWC010000073.1 GCA_030916665.1 Verrucomicrobiota bacterium | reverse complement strand
GCCGGCCGCCTGCAGATCGACGCCGACCTCATCGATGAGGTGAAGAAACTGAAAGCCGCCGTGCAGCCCGACGAGGTCATCCTCGTGGCCGACGGCGCGCTCGGCCAGGAGGCGGTGAACGTGGCCAAGGCCTTCCACGACGCGCTCACGCTCACCGGCCTCATCCTCACCAAGCTCGACGGCGACACCCGCGGCGGCGCGGCGCTCTCGATCAAGTCGGTCACCGGCGTGCCCATCAAGTTCATCGGCACCGGCGAGAAGACCGAGAACTTCGAGATCTTCCACCCCGACCGCCTCGCCTCGCGCATCCTCGGCATGGGCGACGTCGTGTCGCTCGTCGAGAAGGCGCAGGAGACCATCGACCAGAAGGAGGCCGAGCGCATGGCCGAGAAGATGCGCAAGGCGGACTTCAACTTGGAGGACTTCCTCGCGCAGATGCAGCAGGTGAAAAAGATGGGCTCGATGCAGTCCATCCTCGGCATGATGCCCGGCATGAGCGGCGTCCAATTGCCCGGCGACGCCGACCGCCAGATGAAGCGCACCGAGGCAATCATCCAGTCGATGACGATTCAGGAGCGCCGGAAACCTTCTTTGCTCAACGGCAACCGCCGCATCCGCATCGCCAAGGGCGCCGGCGTGCAGGTCGTCGAGGTCAACCAGCTCATGAAGCAGTTCGAGCAGATGCAGAAAATGATGAAGATGATGAAGGGCGGAAATCAGAAGAAGCTGATGCGCCAGATGGAGCAGATGCGCGGCCGCGGCGGCATGCCGTTCTGAGCTTTCGATGGAGGCGGGACTAGCAATTCCGCGATTTTGCCCCATGCCGCGCTTCCTCCAGCTCATCCTCGCTCTGGCCGCCTTGGGTGCGGGCCTCTGGCTGATCTACGCCGGTTACGGCCGCGAAGTATCGCTCGCCGGCAAGACCGAGACCGGCCTGACCTATTTGAAGACCGGCATCGACGGAAAGACGCGCGTCATGACCCACCACTGGCACTACGGCGCGGGTCTCCTCCTGATGATTGGCAGCATCTGGTGGCTGGCGAAGGGCGGTGGGGCCGCGAAAGCCAAGAGGTCGCGGAGGTAACATATGCCTCTCCCTGCGGGCAGCGCACTTGGGGAACTCGCAAGAGCGCGCCCAAGGTCGCGCTGCCACACAAACCACCAAAGCCCGCGTTTGACGCGTGCCCCGGCGCGGCTATACCCACGACACCCCATGGCTCCCCCTAAAGCCTCCGCCCGTCCCAAGACCGTGGCCGAATATATCTCCTCCGCCGACCAGCGCGCCCGACCACGTCTGCGCGAGCTGCGGGAAATCGCCCGGGAAGCCGCGCCCGGGGCCGTTGAATGCCTCAAATGGGGCATGCCGGCGCATTCGTATAAGCGTATTCTGGTGATGTATGCCGCCTTCAAGAACCACGTCAGCCTCTTCCCGGGCACACCCACCGTTCGCGCTTTCAAGAAGGAACTCGCGAAACACGAGGCTTCCGGCTCGACCGTCCGCTTCCCGCTCGACCAGCCCGTGCCCGCCGCCCTTATCCGCCGCCTCGTGAAACATCGCGTCACGGAAAGCGTCGAGAAGGACGGCAAATGGCGGACCTAAGCCCTGCCACCACGAAACACACCAAACACACGAAATTCCAGAAATTGAAACCCAGACCGTCTTTGACCACAGCCTCCGTCTCACCTTTCGTGTCTTTTGTGTATTTCGTGGTTAATCCCTCTGCTTAAATCCATGTCCTCCCCTCTCGGATTCGCGGTTGTCGGCACCGGCATGATCGCCGGATACCACGCCCAGGCCATCGCCCAGACGCCCGGCGCCAGACTCGCCGGCGTGGTGAGCCGCTCCGCCGATCGTGGAGTCGCCTTCGCGGCCAAGCACGGCATCCCCGTCATCACCGCCACCGTCGAGGAAATGGTGGCGCGCGACGATGTCCAGGTGCTCAACGTCACCACGCCCAGCGGCGCGCACCTCGATCCCGCGCTCACTGCGATCCGCGCCGGCAAACATGTCGTCGTCGAGAAACCGCTCGAGATCACGCCCGCCCGTTGCGACCAGATCATCGCGGCGGCCGAGCAGCACGGCGTGAAGGTCGCCGCAATTTTCCAAGGCCGCTTCGGCGCCGGTGCGCAAAAAGTGAAGGCCGCGGTGGACGCCGGCCGCCTCGGCCGCATGGTCCTCGCGAGCGCCTACGTGAAGTGGCACCGCACCGTCGAATACTACAAGACCGCCTGGAAAGGCACCTGGGATCTCGATGGCGGCGGCGCGCTCATGAACCAGGCCATCCACGGCGTCGATCTGCTGCAGTGGTTCGCCGGTCTGCCGGTCGAGGTATCCGGACGCTTCGCGCGCCGCGTCCACACCGGCATCCAAGCTGACGACACGACCGTCGCGGCCCTGCAGTTTGCCGACGGTGCGCTCGGCACGATCGAGGCCAGCACCGCGCTCTGGCCCGGCTGGTCGCGGCGCATCGAACTCTGCGGCGAGACCGGCTCCATCTGCCTGGAGGACGACTTCATCGCGCGCTGGGACTTCGCCAAGACGGACCCCGGCGACGACGCCATCCGCAACGCGAAGCGTGACGACGCGCTCGGCTCCGGTTCTTCCGTGCCCGGCGGTATTTCGCTGGCCGGCCACCTGCGCCAGATCGGCGACCTCGTCGAAGCCGTGCGCGACAATCGCCCGCCCGCCATCGGAGCCCGCGAAGGCCGCAAGGCCGTCGCCCTCGTCCACGCCATCTACGAATCCGCCAAGGCCGGCAAGGCGATGAAGGTATGAGCGCCACTCTCGCTTAACCGCGTAACCGCACCCGCGCTCGGATTCGTTTAATTTCCACGCACCGTCACCCCACAGCCTACCCCTAATGACGTCACCCGAAGCTCCCACCTCCACCAACGCCAGCGGCAAGGCCCGCGGCATGGTTCTCCTCGCCGCCTTTCTCGGCTGGATGTTTGACGGCCTCGAAATGGGCATCTTTCCCCTCGTGGCCCGCCCCGCCCTCCAGCAGATGCAGGCGGCGTCCGGCATCGTGGACGACAAGTTTGTCGGCTTTTGGATGGGCTGGGTGACCGCCACCTTCCTGCTCGGTGCCGCCGGCGGAGGCCTGCTCTTCGGCTGGCTCGGTGACAAAGTCGGCCGTGTCCGCGCCATGAGCATGGCGATCCTCTGTTATTCGGTCTTCACCGGACTCGTCTATTTCGCGGCCGAGCCCTGGCACCTCGCCGCGCTCCGCTTCATCGCCGCCCTCGGAATGGGTGGCGAATGGGCCCTGGGCGTCGCGCTTGTGATGGAAGTCTGGCCCGAGAAGAACCGGCCGATGCTCGCAGGCATCATCGGAGCCGCCGCCAACGTCGGCTTCGCCCTCATTGCCTGCGTCGGCATGTTCTACGCGGTGACGCAGGAAACCTGGCGCTATGTCGTCGTGATCGGCGCGTTGCCGGCTGCGCTCACTTTCTTGGTGCGGCTCTTCGTGCCGGAGTCCGAGAAATGGCAGCAGACCGCGGCGGCCAAGCCCACCCAACCGATGAAGGAGATCTTCTCCTCCCCGGCCCTGATCAAGCCGCTCCTGATTGCCACTCTGCTCGCCTCGGTCGCCCTCATTGGCACCTGGGGCTCGGTGCAGTGGCTCCCGCTGTGGGCCGACAAGATGGCCGGTCCCGAGCTACCCAAGGCCAAGGCCTACACCCAGTTTCTGTCCGCCATGGGCTCGGTCGTCGGTTGCCTCCTCGGCGCGTGGCTCGGCGGCCTGCTCGGCCGGCGTCCCGCCTATTTTCTGCTCTGCCTCGGCTCGCTGCTCACCTGTGCGTGGCTCTTCCGGGGCATCGACAGCTACGGCACTTCGTTCCTCACCCTCACCTTTGTGGTCGGGGCGATCACCGCCGCCTTCTACGGCTGGATGCCGCTCTACCTGCCGGAGCTCTTCCCCACCCGGGTGCGCGCCACCGCGCAGGGCCTGTCCTTCAACGCCGGGCGCCTCCTCGCCGCGGTCGGCGCGCTCCAGATGGGCGCACTGATGCAGACCTTCCACGGCAGCTATGCCCAGGCCGGCGCGGTCATCTCGCTCGTCTATGTCTTCGGCCTGGTCATCATCTGGTTCGCCCCCGAAACAAGAGGCAAGCCGCTGCCTGAGTGAGCCTCCCGACCGCATTAACCCCGTACCTCCATGCGCTGCCTGCCCCGCCTCCTCGCCTACGTCGCCCTTCTGCCCGGACTGGCTTTCGCCGCCAACTGGCGCGTTGCCGTGCCGGCGGCCGAGACCGACCGCGCGGCCTTGGTCGTGTCGTTTCCGATGCCCGCGGCGGTCTCACGCAATGTCTTTGTCAATGGTCCGTCGGGCGCGTTCTCCGTGCAGGTGGCGGGCGACGGCACGGCATGTTTCGTGCTCCCCTACGTGCGGGCCGGCGAGGCCCCCGTGTTCACGCTGCGGCCGGTGGATTTTTCCGCAGTGGATGCCGAGAGCGAAACCGCCGACGGCCAGGTAAGGCTCCGCGTGCGGGGCAAGCCCGTGCTCGACTACTGGACCGCGGAAGAGCCGCTGCCCAACGACAAGGTGGACAAAAAATTCCTCCGCAGCGGTCACATCCATCCGGTGCGTTCGCCCGCGGGGACGGTCATCACCGGCAGCTACCCGGCCGATCACCTGCACCACCACGGCATCTGGGCGCCGTGGACCAAGACGCAGTTTCAGGGGCGCGCACCCGATTTCTGGAACATGGGGCAGCTCACCGGGAAGGTGGAGTTCGCCGAACTTGTGCGCACCTGGAGCGGCCCCGTGCATGCCGGTTTCGTGGCCCAGCAGCGGCAGATCGACCTCTCGGCCCCTATGCCCGTCACCGCGCTGAACGAATCCTGGGAGGTCACGGTTTACGAGGTGGCCGCCGGTGCGAAGCCGATGCGCGTCTTCGACCTCGTCATCACGCAGACCTGCGCCACCGCCGACCCGCTCATCCTGCCCGAATACCGCTACGGCGGCCTCGGCTTCCGCGGGCACGACGGCTGGAACGGCAAGGACAACGCGACCTACCTCACCTCCGAGGGCGAGACCGACCGCGTGAAGGGTAACACGAGCCGCGCCCGCTGGGTCCACATCGGCGGCCGGAGCGACGGCGCACTCGCGGGCGTCGGCATTCTCGGCCACCCGGACAATTTCCGCGCACCGCAGCCGTTGCGCCTGCACCCGACCGAACCGTTCGTGTGTTTCGCTCCCTCGCAGCTGGGCGAGTTCCGCATCGAGCCGGGCACACCCTACGTTATGCGCTACCGCTTCGTCGTGACGGATGGTGCCGCTGACGGCGCGTTGCTCGAGGCCTGCTGGCAGGCCTACGCCCGGCCGGCTCTCGCCACGGTGACGGCGAATTGATCCGCGCGGCTGTTGAACTGTCCACCAAGGCGAAGCTCGCTCAAACGGTTCACCAAGTGCCAGGTTGGCGTCGCTCCGCTTTACCCCATCCTTCCGTGACCGACCTGCCCCGCCGCCATTTTATCAAAACCCTTGCCGCCGGTGCCGCCACCGTCGCGGTCTCCTCCTCCGCCCAAACCTCTCCCGCCATGAGCACCCAGAAAGCCGACGGCATGAATTACGCCCCCAAGGGCAAACCCAACCCGGTCGTGAAGCCCGGCGAATTCGTCTTCGCCGCCGCCCACCTCGACCACGGCCACATCTACGGCCAGTGCAACGGCCTCACCGAGGCCGGCGGCACGCTCAAGTGGGTCCACGAGCCTGACCCGAAGAAGCTGGAGAACTTCCTCAAGCAGTTCCCCGGCACCAAGGTCGCCCGCTCGCTCGACGAGATCCTCGCCGATCCCGAGGTGAAGCTCGTCACCACCGCGCCAATCCCGAAATTCCGCGGCCCGATGGGCTGCAAGGTCATGCAGGCCGGCAAGGATTACTTCACCGACAAGCCGCCCTTCACCACGCTCGCCCAGCTCGACGAGGCGCGGAAGGTTGCCGTCGCCACCGGCAAGAAGTTCATGGTCTATTACAGCGAGCGCCTGCACGTGGAGTCCGCGATGTTCGCCACCGACCTCGTGCGCGACGGCGCCATCGGCCGCGTGCTGCAGGTCATCGGTCTCGGACCGCACCGCGAGGGCACGGGCCGGCCCGATTGGTTCTACGACCACGACAGCTACGGCGGCATCCTCTGCGACATCGGCTCGCACCAGTTCGAGCAATTCCTCACCTACACCGGCGCGACCGACGCCACCATCCAGCACGCCGCTGTCGCCAACTACGCGCATCCTGACAAGCCGGGCCTGGAGGATTTCGGCGAGGCCAACTTGCTCGGCAACAACGGCGCGACGAACTACGTCCGCGTGGACTGGTTCACCCCGAAGGGCCTCAGCACCTGGGGCGACGGCCGCACCATCATCATGGGCGAGAAGGGCTACATCGAGCTCCGCAAATACGTGGACGTCGGCCGCGACAAGCAGGGTGACAACGTCTATATCGTGGACCAGCAGGGCGAGCGCTACCTCAACGTGGCCGGCCAGGTCGGCTTTCGCTTCTTTGGCGAACTGATCCTCGACTGCCTCAACCGCACCGAGAAGGCCATGACCCAGGCCCACGCCTTCAAGGCCGCCGAACTCTGCCTCAAAGCCCAGGCCGCGGCGAAGAAGATCGCGTAAGCGGGTTCGTGGTGGGCAGCGCGATTGCGCGCGCCTTGATGTCGATGGACGAGACGCTGGTCCTAATCAGGACCAGCACGCCGCAAATTTCTCCGGTTGCTTCCGGACGAATCATGGCCTCCATAAGCCGCACCCCACCCCATGGCAGTTTCCACGCATACGTATGACGCCATCGTCGTCGGCTCCGGCATTTCCGGCGGCTGGGCGGCGAAGGAACTCACTGAAAAAGGTCTGAAGGTCCTGCTCCTCGAGCGCGGACCGAACGTCGAGCACATCACCGGCTACCCGAACGCGCTCAAGGCGCCGTGGGAACTGCCCCACCGGGGCAAGAAGGCGCGCGAACTCATCGCCGAGCGTCCGATCCTCAATCGCGACCTCCTCCACGAGGCCAACGCCGAATGGTGGGCCGACGAACAGGACTGCCCCTACACCGAGGTGAAGCCCTTCGACTGGTTCCGCGGCTACCAGGTCGGCGGACGCTCCCTGCTCTGGGGCCGCCACAGCTATCGCTGGAGCGATTTCGACTTCGAGGCCAACGCCAAGGAAGGCATCGCGACCGACTGGCCGATCCGCTACGCCGATCTCGCGCCCTGGTATGACCACGTCGAGACCTTCGCCGGCATCAGCGGCTCGATCGAGGGACTGCCTCAGTTGCCCGACGGCAAATTCCTGCCGCCCTTCGATCTCAACTGTGTCGAGAAGGACGTCGCCGCCCGTCTGCGCAGCCAGTTCGGCGGACACCGCCGTCTCATCATGGGGCGGCTCGCCAACCTCAGCCAGCCGCACGCCGGACGCGTCAAATGCCAATTCCGCGACAAATGCTGGCTCGGCTGCCCCTTCGGCGCCTACTTCAGCACGCAGTCGGCCACGCTTCCCGCCGCAGTCGCCACCGGCAACCTCACGCTGCGCCCGCAGTCGATCGTCAGCCGCGTGCTCTACGACAAGGACGCGCGCCGCGCCACCGG
>JAUPWC010000008.1 GCA_030916665.1 Verrucomicrobiota bacterium | reverse complement strand
TGCCCGTGATGCTGAACACCACGCTGCGCGACACCCCACTCGGGCGCGCCGCCACCGTGTTCACCATCCACAACCTCGAGCACCAGGGCTGGGTGCCGGAGCGCGTCGTGAACTTCGCCCGGCTGCCCTGGAGCGAGGTGTCCCGCGACGGCGTGATCTCCAACGGCATGGTGAACCTGATGAAGGCGGGGCTCTACCACTCGACGAAGCTCTCCACTGTCAGCCCGAGCTACGCCGGCGAGATCAAGACCCCCGAGGGCGGCTTCGGCCTCGACGGCGTGCTGCGTTACCGCGCGGGCGACCTCATGGGCATCCTCAACGGCATCGACGACACCTCGTGGGACCCGGCGCGCGACCGTTTCCTGCCCGCGCATTTCTCGGCCGCCGACCTCTCCGGCAAGGTCGCGTGCAAGGCGCGGCTGCAGGAGCGCTTCGGTCTGGAAGTGAGGCCCGACCTGCCGGTCTTCGGTGTGGTCTCGCGCCTCGCCGCCCAGAAGGGCCTCGACCTGCTGGCCGACGCGATGGCCGGCATCATGGAGCGGATGAACGTCCAGTTCGTGCTGCTCGGCAACGGCGATGCCCGCCTCGAGAACGATTTCAACTGGGCGGCCGGCGCCTACCGCGGGCGCTTCGGCGCGCACATCGGGTTCGACGGCGCGCTCGCGCGGTTGATCCAGGCGGGCAGCGATTTCTTCGTGATGCCGAGCCGCTCGGAGCCCTGCGGCCTCACGCAGATGTATGCGATGCGCTACGGCACGCCGCCCATCGTGCGCGCCACCGGCGGCCTCATCGACACGGTCGAGAACTTCGTCGAGGGCCGGCCCGACGGCACGGGTTTTGTCTTCCACGACGCCAGCGCCGAGGCGCTCACCAACACCATCGGCTGGGCCTGCGCGACGTGGTATGACCGCCGCGCCGAATACGCCGGCCTCCAGCAGCGCGGCATGGCCAAGGATTTTTCGTGGCGCGCCAGCGCCGGCCACTACGTCCAGCTCTACCGCTGGGCCATCCACACGCGGGTGGGGTAGTGAGTTGCGTAGCCGCGATGGAACCCGCGGTGGCGGGACTCAAGCGCAGCCGCATAAAGGTCGGCATTGGCTTGGAGTCGGGGTGCCCTCACGCCGGGGATCGCAAGGTCGAAGCGGAATGCCGCCAAACGATTTTGACCAGTTCTTGGCATTAGCAGTCTCGACCGGCCGCCAAGAAGGGGCATAGTTGCGGCTGTCACCCTTCGTCACCGTGCGCTTTCTATCCCGGCTGGTTTGGTTGCTGATTGGCGGGCCTCTGCTCGCCCAAACCGTGTCTCCCGACACCACGCTGAGCGCCGACGAACAGGCCTCGCGCTTCCTGGCCCAGGCGACCTTCGGGCCGACCACGGAGGCGATCGCCGAGCTGCGCGACCTGGGCTACAACTACAACGCGTGGATCGACCGGCAGGTCGCCAAGCCCGCGACCTTGGCGGCGCCGGTGGTGACGGCCGCCCTGTCGTCCGCGCAGATCACCTCGATCGGCAACGCGCAAAACCGCCGCGCCCGCAACCAGGTCATGATTTCCGGCGACGACCAGCTCCGGCAGCGCGTGGCCTACGCGCTCAGCCAGATCTTCGTGATTTCGGACAACGTCTCGACCATCAGCAACGCCGCCGAGGGCTCCAGCAGCTACTACGACATGCTGCTCCAAAACAGCTTCGGCACCTACCGCCAGCTGCTGCTGGACGTGACCCGCCATCCGATGATGGGGCGTTTCCTCACGCACTACCGCAACCGCAAGGCCAACCCCTCCACCGGCACCCGGCCCGACGAGAACTACGCGCGCGAGTGCATGCAGCTGTTCAGCATCGGTCTCTACGCACTCAACCCCGATGGCACCTACAGCGGCTTCGCCAACGGCCGCCCGGTCGAGGCTTACACCAACGACCAGATCACCGAGTTCGCCCGCGTCTTCACCGGGTTCACCGACGAGGACAACAACCCCAACGCCGTCGGCACGGGCACCGGCCGCCTCGATTTTCCGCGTGTCAGCCCGGCCAACTACACGCAGCCGATGAAGATGTGGGACGCGCAGCACGACACGGGCGCGAAGACCCTGCTGACCTACCCGGGCGTGCGCAAAGCCAGCCTGCCCGCCGGCCAGAGCGGCATGCAGGACGTCAACGACGCCATCGACAACCTCGTCGAGCACCCCAACACCGCGCCGTTCATCAGCCGCCTGCTCATCCAGCGGTTGGTGACCTCCAATCCTTCCGACGGCTACGTGGGTCGGGTCGCTGCGGCCTTCGTCAACAACGGCCGCGGGCAGCGCGGCGACCTGGTGGCGGTGATCAAGGCCATCCTGCTGGACCCGGAGGCCCGCAGCCTGACCTTCCTCACCGATCCCGAGCACGGGAAGTTGCGCGAGCCGTTCCTCCGCGTCACGCACCTGCTGCGCGCCTGCCGCTACAAACTCTCGGGCACGGTCCTGCCCTACGACTTCGGCTCCTCGATCACCGAGAACACGCTGGGGCAGTTCCCGATGTCCTCGCCGTCGGTCTTCAACTTCTATCTGCCCGACTACGAGCCGCCCGGACCGATCAGCGATGCCCAGCTCGTCGGCCCCGAGTTCCAGATCCTGAATTCCGTCTTCGGTATCACGACGCCCAACAACCTCTACAATCTCATCCACACCAGCGCCGCCGGCTTCTCGCTCGACCTCGCGCCGCAGGCGGCCATCGCCGACAACGCCGGCACCCTTGTGGACAACCTCGACCTGCTGCTGACGCACGGCACGCTCAGCGCCGCCAGCCGCGAGAAAATCCTCACGGCCGTGAACGGCATCTCCACGGCCATGGTGCCCTCCGGGAGCACGCTGCAGCTGACGCGCGCCCGCATGGCGGCCTACCTCATCGTGATTTCCCCTGACTACGCCGTGCTGAAGTGATCCGACCATGAGCTCCTCCTCTTCCCGTTCCCTCACGCGCCGCGAGTTCATCGGCCAGGCCAGCTGCGCCGGCGTCGGCTCGACCGCGCTGTTCTCCACGTTGCTGACGCTGCGGCTCGCCAACTCCCTCTCCGCGCAGACCGCCGGCACGAACGGTGATTACCGGGCGCTGGTCTGCCTGTTTCTCGCCGGCGGCAACGATTCCTTCAACATGCTGGTGCCGACCACCGGCGGCGAATACGAGGCCTACGCCAAGGTGCGCGGCAACCTCGCCATCGCGAAGGAAACCCTGCTCTCGATCACGCCCGGCAACCTCGGCGGGCGCACGCTCGGCATCCATCCCTCGATGACAGAGGTGCGCGACCTCTTCACCACCGGCCGGCTGGCCTTTGTGTCGAACGTCGGTTCGCTCGTGCGCCCGACGACGCTGGCCGACGTGAAGGCCGGCCGCCACCTGCCGCTTTCGCTCTATTCGCACGCCGACCAAATCAAGCAGTGGCAGACCTGCATCCCCGACCAGCGCACGGCCATCGGCTGGGGCGGCCGCGCCGCCGACATCATCAAGTCCCTGAACGCCCCCAGCCAGGTCTCCATGAACATCTCGCTCTCGGGGCAGAGCGTGTTTCTCGCCGGGCAGCAGGCCTTCACCTATGCCGTCGGTTCTTCCGGCGCCACCGCGCTCACCGGCTACAGTCCGACCGCCGCCAACAATCTCACCGCCACCCGCTCGAAGGGCGTGCAGAACCTCGTGGACCAGAGCTACCGCAACCTGCTCGAGCAGACCTACGCCGACAGCACGCGCGACGCCATCGACTCCTACTACGAGTTCTCCAGCGCCATCGGCACCAGCACGCTGACCACGCCCACGCCGACCGGCAATTCGCTGGCCAACAACCTGGCGATGATCGCCCGCATCATCGCGGCGAACGGCCGCTTCGGTGCGCGCCGCCAGATCTTCTTCGTGCAGCTCGGCGGCTGGGACCACCACGACGAGGTCATCGACAACCAGCTCACGATGCTGCGCACCGTCAGCCAGGCGGTCGGTTTCTTCAACGCGGCGCTCAACGAGACCGGCTACGCCGACCGGGTCACGCTTTTCACGGCCTCGGATTTCGGCCGCACGCTCACCTCCAACGGCAACGGCTCCGACCACGCCTGGGGCGGCAACCACCTCGTCATGGGCGGCGCCGTCGGCGGCGGAAAGGTCTATGGCGACGCCGCGGCCGGTCACTACCCCGACCTGCAGAACCTCGCGGCGATCGACACCGGCCAGGGCCGGCTCATCCCCGGCGTGGCGGTGGACGAATACGCGCGCGACCTGCTCACGTGGTTCGGCGTCACCGCCGGCGACCTCGACTACGTGCTGCCCGCCTTCAGCAGCCGCTTCGGCGGCCGGCCCTCGCTGGGGTTGTTTTCCCCGCCTGCGACCACGCCGGGCACACCGACGACGCCCACGACCCCCACCACGCCGTCCACTCCTTCTGCGCCCTCGACTGGCGGAGGAGGTGGTGGAGGAGGCGGCGGCGGAGCGGCCAGCCCGATCTTCCTCGGTGCCCTGGGCGCCCTCGCCCTAGCGCGGCTGCGCCAGAAGCGGCAGGAGCGCATCCGAGCGGAGCAAGCCGCCAAGCCGCAGGATTGACGTCGGGTCCGATCTCCTCGGTGTGTCGATACGCGTTGGAGCCCGCGCCCGCGGGTGACAACGTGGTCCGTGCTCCGCCACGCTTTCATCCCGCGAAATCAAGCGCGGCCAGCGCCCTGAGGAGCAGGTCGCTCCACCTCAAGGGCATGATCCCGGCTCAGGCCTCCAGGCTGTAGAAGCCGTGGGTGCCTTCGTAGTCGGTGACGGCGTGGCGGCCGAGGTTGCGGGCGGTGTCGGTCAGGGCCAAGGACTCGGCGGCGGCTTCGCTCAGCACGCAGGTCGAGCCGAGGGGCTTGGTGGATTTCTCGATGCGGAAGAGGTAGATCACGTCCGAGCCGGCGAGATTCTCGCCCTGTAGGCCGCCGCTGATTCGGACGTTGCCGAAATGGAGCAGAATGCGGAAGGGGCGCGGGCTGGCGGGCTGGAGCGCGACGAGTTCGCGCATCGCGGTGGCGACCTTGGCGTAGGGGTGCTTGTCGTGCCGCCAGTAGGCGAAGATGGCGTCGCCGAGGTAGGCGTTGATGGTGCCGCCGGCGCGGACGAGGATGGGGCGCACCTGCTCGAGCCATTTCTTGAAATCCTCGGTCGCGGCGTCGGCGCCGACTTTCTGCGTGTGGGAGGTGAAGCCGATGATGTCGAGCATCAGCAGCCAGCACTTGCCCGAATGGATCATGACGGAGGTGGCGCCGGCGTCGGCGGAGCCGCCCGAGCCCTGCTGGCAGCGGTAAACGAGGGCGATGTCGCCCAGCTCGACCTTGTCGCCGTCGCGCAGCGGCACGACCTGCTCGAGGCGGAGGCCGTTGTGATAGGTGCCGTTGGTGCTGCGCAGGTCTGCGAGGAGGAAGCCGCCGGCCGGGCCGGGCTGCAGCATGGCGTGGCTGCGGGAGATGCCAGGGAAGTCGAGCACGTGGGTGCAGCTTGCGCCGCGGCCGAGCGTGCAGGCACCCTTGTCCAGCCACAGCATGCGGCCGTCGGCCATTTCCAGCCAGGCTTGGGGCAGGGGTGTCATTGCGGGCTTACTTGATGCGCAACCGCCAGAGGTTGTAGGCGCCGCCGCGGTTGGAGAGGAAATAGACGGTGTCGGGGTCGGTCGGCGACCAGGCGGGCAGGATGTCGTCGGAGCCGTTGGCGGTGAGCTGCTGGATCTGCGAGCCGTCGGCGTTCATGACGTAGATATTGTTGTTGTGGCGGCCCTGCTCGTCCAGGTCGCGGTCGGACACGAAGAGGATGCGGAGGGGGTTGGAGTAACTGCCGACGGGGTTGAAGCAGTTGGCGTTGAGGAAGGAGTCGTCGGAGATGATGGCGGTCTCGAGGCGGCCGTCGGGCTCGACGGAGTAGATCTGTTTCTTGCCGTTGGACTGGTCGGGGCGGGTGAAGAAGATCTTGGTGGGCTCGCGGTGGCTGACCTCGTCGGCGGTGATCTGGAACTGCGTGGGCAGGGCGCCGTCAACCTTGACGGTGCTGAGCTGCGGCTGGGCGAGCGGGTAATTGGGCTCGATGGAGAGATAGACGACCTCGCGGTTGCTGTCGGTGTAGGTGGGTGAGTGGTTGAAGCGCTGGTCGTTGGTGATGCGCGAGACGCCGCCGGAGGTGCGGTTGTCGCTGAAGCCGATGCGGAAGACGTCGGGTTTGGACAGATCGCCGCGGTTGGACTGGAAGACGAGGATGTTGCTGGAGTCGGGGGCGATGACGGGGGCGGAGTCAAAGTAGCGCTTGTTGTTGTCGATCAGGCGGGCGACGCCGCCGCCGTCGTCCTCGACGCGCTTGAGGAAGAGGCCGGAGAAGAACTTGCCGGCGTCGTCCTGCGCGGTGAGCGCGAGGATGGCCGACTGGCCGTCGGGCGTGATGGCGTAGCCGTTGAGGGCCTGGAGCGGGGCGGTGGGATTCTGGTCGCGGCGGGTGAAACGCGTGAGGCGAGACAGGCCGGTGATGTCGGCGCCGCGCTCGCTGCTGTCGAGGGAACCGATGCGGGCGGACTGGTCCACGGTGAGCTTGGCGCCGGTGGCGGTCATCTCGATGGCCGGGGCGTAGAGCGAGACGAGCACCTCGGTGACGGGCTTGAGGGTGAGGGCGACGTTGTCGAAGCCGTCGTGTTTCAGCTCGGTTTCAACGGGCTGGTAGATGGTGGGGATCTCGGCCTTCAGCTTGAAGACCGGCCAGGGCTTGGTCTTGTCGGCGCGGGAGAAGGTGACCGGCACCTTCTGCGGAGCGGCGCCGAGCTCGCGGTCGCCGAGGGTCAGGACGGCCTCGACCGCGGCGCCGTCGGGGGTCTTGGTGCTCACGAGGAAGGTGCGCTCGATGCGCAGCTGGGCGAGCGTGACGGCGGGAGGGGCGGGCTTGTCCTCGGTGAGGCGGAGCGACTCGCTCTGGTAGTCGGGCTTGGCGACGGTGACGAGCTGCGACTGCCAGGGGGAGTTCTTGTCGGTGCGGACAAAGGTGACGGTCTTGGTGAACGGCGTGGTGCCGACGGCCTTGCCGTCGATGGACACGGTGGCGCCATCGAGGTTGGCCTTGATGGTGACCTCGCGGTCGAGCGTGAGCGGGGAAAGCGCGACCGTGATCTCCTTGAGCTTTTGCTTGGTGGCGTAGGTGGCGGTCTCGGTCTGGTGGCCGGACTTCTGCACGACAATGGTGTAGGGTTCGTCGCGGCGCTTGAGATCGAACTTGGCGGGAGCCGGCAGGGACTTGCCCTCGATGGTCACCATGGCGCCGTCGGGCGTGCTGCGGACCCAGAATTCGACGGCTTGAACCGGCAGGTGGATGAACAGGACCCCGGCCAGGACCAGGAGACAGCGGGTGAAGGAGCGCGTCATAGTGCCACCAGCTTAAGCCCTTCCGACGGAAAAGGGTCAACACCGGGATTGGTTTCTGGCTGGATAAAGGCCCGCCGGGCCCGTTGTATGGTCCGACGCCACCATGGACCAGCCGATCGAAAGGACCGTGTTTACCCCGCGCAGCCAGGCCGCCGTGCCCAGCGAAGTGTTCAACGCGGGCGACGTGGTCGGCCAATACAAGATCGAGAAGGTGCTCGGCGCAGGCGGCATGGGCGTGGTCTATCTGGCCCAGCACATGGCGCTGAAAAAGAAGTTCGCGATCAAGGTGCTGCCCGCGAAGCTGGCGCAGGAGTCCTCGTTCGTCGCCCGCTTCAAGCGCGAGGCCGAGATGGTGGCCCGGCTCAAGGACCCGCATGTGGTGAACGTCACGGATTTTGGCGAGCATCAGGGCAAGCTCTACCTCGTGCTCGAATACGTGGACGGCGGCTCGCTCGAGGACTGGTTCAAGCTCCATGCGGGCAAGGAGAAGGGCGCGCCCGCCGCCGACGTCGCGCGCATCATGGGGCAGATTCTCCAGGGCCTCTCGCACGCACACAAGGCCGGCATCATCCACCGCGATCTCAAGCCCGCCAACGTGCTGATGGAAAAGACCGGCGAGGCGAAGATCTCCGACTTCGGCCTGGCGCGCGTTGCCGCCGAGGAGGAATACAAGAAGGCCGGCGGCACGGCTTCGCCCTTCAGCGGCGACAGCGTGTCCACCACCGGCGCCATCGTCGGCACCATCGACTTCATGTCGCCCGAGGCGCGCAACATGCGGCCGTCGGATGCGCGTTCCGACATCTACGCGGTCGGCATCATGACGTATTACCTGCTGACCGGGAAGAAGCCGCACGGGCTGGCGCAGGCCGCCTCCCGGCTCGTGCCGGGGCTCGATCCAAAATGGGACAAGTTCATGGCGACCTGCCTTGCCGAGGACCCGGCCAACCGTTTCCAGACGGCCGCCCTCGCCCTTGAGGCCTTGCAACAGATCTCGGGCAAGCCCGTGCGCAAGAGCAGCCCGCTCGTGCCGGCTGTCGCGGCCGTGCTGGTGCTCGTGGGCGGATTCGTGGCGTGGAAGTTCCTTGCTGCCCCCGCGCCGGCCCCGGCCGTGTCGGCGCCGGCTCCGGCGGCGACCAAGTCCGAAGCCGCCGCGGTCGCGCCGGGCCAGACCGGGCCGATTCAGGTGACCCCTCAGGTGCCGGCCGCCCCTCTCATTCGCAAACTCGCCCTGACCAGCCTGCCCGCCGGCGCGGTGGTGACCTATCGCACCCGCACCCAGACCGCCAACGCCGCCGGCCGCGTGCTGCTTGAGGGTCCGGTGGGGACCTTTGCCATCAAGGTGCGTGCCGTCGGCTACCTTGACTGGGAGGGCGAAGTCGGTCTGGACCCGGAGGCCGCCGAGGACACCGTGCCGCTCGAGCTGGTGCCGCCGCATCCCGTGCGGTTCACCGGCCTGCCGGCCAATGCCAGGGTCAGCGTGAACAACGAAACCATCGCTGTGGACTCCACGGGAGCCGCCACGTTTGAACTGCGCCCCGGCCGGCTCACCGTCACGGCCACGGCCCCGCGCTACAAGGATTTTGCCCAGGAGGTGGAGATCCAGCAGTCCACGCAGTCGGTCGGTCTCGCGATGGAGAAAATCCCTCCGGCGCCCGAGGTGGTCGTGGATTTTGGCGGCGGGGTGCTGGTGAAGTTCAAATGGATTCCGCCCGGTTCCTTCAGCTACGGCAGCAAGACCGGCGAGCCCGGCCTGCAACGTTCCGATCTTCCGTCCACGCACGCCGAGATCGCGGCCGGCTTTTACCTCGCCGAAACCGAGACAACGCAACAGCAGCACCAGGCGCTGGTCGGCCGCAACCCGAGCAGCAGCCGCGCACTGGGCGATGTCACGCGCCCGGTCGAGCAGGTAGCGTGGCGCGACATCACCGGCGGCGGTGGTGTGATCGAGAAGCTCAACGCCCTGCTCAAGCAGCAAAAACTTGAATACGCCGCCGACCTGCCCACCGAGATCGAGTGGGAATATGCCTGCCGCGCCGGCACGGATTCCAGCTTCAACGACGGCCGTAACTTTTCCACCAACGACGATCCCGGTCTCGCCGGCCTCATGCACTACATGCGCGGTGCCGGTCTCACGGCGCCTTCGCCTGTGGCGAAACTCAAGGCCAACGCCTGGGGGCTCTACGACATGCACGGTAACGTCGCCGAGTGGGCCTACGGCGCCAGGAACCGGCGCGACACTGTGCTCCGCGGCGGTCATTTCAAGATCGGGGCCGTCCACTGCCGCGCGGCCTCGCGCATCGAGCTGCAGGCCTCCGCCCGCCCGGCCGATTACATGGGCTACCGCCTCGTGCTCCGTCCGCAGGAGCAATGAGGGCGGGTGTAGGGCGGGGTCTCAGAACCCCGCCTTGGCTTGGAGCCATTCTCCTGTGGGCAGCCCGCTTGCGGGCGCCCGTCCGAGGCGCGCGCAGGCGCGCTGACCCACGCCGCTGCGCCTCAATACCGGTCCATCACCTGCCACATGATCCAGCTCAGCCCGAGGCTGAAGATGATCAGCCCGGCCAGTCCGAAGACCAGGGTGATGACGCTGATGCCGCTGAAATAGACTCCGCCGATGATCGCGAGGTTGCCGCCGACGAGGATGAGCCAGAAGTCGCGCTTCCGGCGCGATTTCACCTTTTTGATCTCCACTTCGTTCAGTCCGTGCTCGTCCGCGACCTGCCGGTTCTGATGCAGAACCTTGAAGACATCATTCGGGTCGTCGGCCTTCGCCTGGGCGGTGCGCTGGCCGGGGTTGTGGTGATGGCCGGCGAGCTTCGCCAGGTCCTTGGCCGTTGGCATCACCTCGCCGCCGGCCGTGGGTGGGTTGTCACGCTTGAACTCCCGCTCCTTGAAGCCGTAAACCTTGCGGGGCGGGTCGGTCTCGTCGGGCATGGCACGAATCAACCACGGATTCTGGGTAATACGCAGCAGAAAAAGTGGCGTAGGGAGGCGTGTTCGAGGCGAAGAGGCCTCGTT
>JAUPWC010000072.1 GCA_030916665.1 Verrucomicrobiota bacterium | reverse complement strand
TCGGCGAAGGTCAAGGCCGATGGTCTCCACCTCCGCCGCATGGCCCTCAAGGACATTCGCGACGAGGCGGCGGTCACGCTCCTCTTCAATGAGAAGGCGGCCCAGTTCGCCAACCGTTCCGGCGGTTATACCCGCATCTACAAGCTCGGTCCGCAGCGCATCGGCGATGCCGCCGAGATGGCCCTGATCGAGTTCGTGGGCGCCGAGGACACGGGTTACTCCAAGTCCCGCGGCAAGAAGAAGGGCAAGAAGGCCGCCAAGCCGGCCGCCGAAGCTCCCGCCGCCGAGGCCCCCAAGGCCGACGAAGCGAAGAGCTGAGTTTTCTTCTTACCAGATTCTCAACGCGCCGCACCTCCGGGTCGGCGCGTTTTTCTTTCCCCTTGGCGGGCGGCTGTCTTTGCGTGAGTCTGCCGGACAGTTCCCCCATGCCCCCGAGCTACACCATCGATGTCGTCGTTTACGGTTTTCTGGTGCTGGGTGTGGTTGGGTTCCTGTGGATCTATTACGACCGGCGTGATCGGGCTTTCTACGACGCCGAACGGCGCAAGATCACCTTCCACTGCATCCGCTGCGACCACCTTTACACGGAAAAGCAGGGCACCGATACCGCGGTCTGCCCCAAGTGCGGACATGAAAACGTCCGGCTGAAGTTCTGAACCGTCCCATGCGTGCGTATCTGCGGCAGATCGTGCCCAAAACATCCTTGGATGAAGGGATGGGCCGGGCGGCGGGGTTATGCGGGCGAGTGACATGAACATGCGCGCACTGCCCGTCCTGTGGGTCTTAATCCTTGTCGTCGGCCAGATTCCCTCGTCGGCCGCCCCCTTGCCGGTGCCTGACGCCGAGGCGGGTATCGCGATCCACCAGACGAGTGTTTTGGCCTACCCGCCCCGGATGCTCTACGAGGCGATTTATTCCGGAGAAGCCCGGGTGGTGATCAGCGTGGATGCCGACGGCGACCTGACCGACTGCCTCGTGACCGGCTACACGCACAAAGTCTTCGCCGAGGCCGCGGTGGATGCGCTCAAGCGCTGGCGCTTCGAACCGGCCCGCGCCCGGGGAACCGCCCGCGCTGCAAGAACCGAGGTGCAGTTCGTCTTCCGCGAACGGGGAGTGATCGTGCAAAGTCTTCCCGGGGCGATGGAGCAGCGGATGATTCTCGGGGAACTGCGTGAGCGCTATAGCTTTTCGCCCTGCAAGCTGGGCGAACTCGACCGGATTCCGAATCCCGTGCAGGTCGTGCAGCCCGTGGCGCCCCGAACCAGCCGGGCGCGCGTGGTGACCGTGGCGTTCTACATCGACACCGAGGGGCGTGTGCGCATGCCGGCGGTGGAGCGGGACGCCGCCGACGACGAGTATGCGGCCGCAGCGGTGGCCGCGGTGGAGCAGTGGCGCTTCGAGCCGCCGATGCGCAAGGGCGAACCCGTGCTCGTTTACGCGGAGCAGGAATTCAAGTTCCAGCCCAAGTAACGGACCTTCCCACGCCGCTCAGCCGGTCGCCACGTGCGGGAGGAGCAGGTCCCTGAGCTGTTTTTTCGCACGGTAGAGGCGTGTTTCCACACCGCGCTCCGAGCACCCGGTGATCTCGCCAATCTCCCGGTAGGAGAGGTGGTCGTAGTGGTGCAGCAGCAGCGTGACCTTGAGGTCGTGCGGAAGCCGGTCGATGGCGGCACGCAGGGCACGCAACGATTCGTCGTGTTCCATCGCCAGCTCCGGCGTCAGGCCCTCGGCGGGAAGATTCTCCTGCGCAGGTCCGCGCGGAGCGGATGATTCCGGGTCAGCGGGACCGGTCTCAAAATTGACAGTCGGGTGACGGCGCTTCCAGCGATGGTGGTTGTGGCAGAGGTTGGTCAGCGTGGTGAACAGCCAGGCGCTGAGCCGGGTGTCGGGCCGGAGGCGGAGGCGCTGCTGGTAGAGCCGGGCGAAGGCCTGTGCGACCAGGTCCTCCGCGTCCGTGCGGTTCTGGCAGTAGCGGTAGGCGAAGCTGTGCAACGGCCGCTGCCAACGCGCGATCAGGCGGTTGAGGGCGGCGGCATCGCCTTGCTGCAACGCCAGCAGGGCGGCTTGGTCGGTTGCAGGGTCGTTGGGCACGGAGCGCGGGGCGGGCGCTTCAGTTCGTGAGGGTTCCCATCAGCGGCTCGGCCGTGGCGACGAGGCGGATGTAGCGTTCGCGTTGTTCGGGGGTCATCACCTCGGCCGAGGCGAGCACCAGCTGGCGCGTGGAGTCGAGGCACTCGCGGTTCAGCTCGCGCCGGGTTTCGACAAAGCGCGCGAACTCCAGGAAATCGACGCGGTCGCTCGTGAGGCGCGTGCGTTCGAACTCCGTGAACTCGGCGTGCATCTGCGCCACCTGCGCGGCCATCTCCCGCAGGCGAGGGTGCGAAGCCTGGTGCAGGTCGCGGATGCGTTCGAACTGCGTGTCGCTGAGCCTGAGCTCCGAACGGATCCACGCCAGCTGGCCTTCCAGGGTGTCGGCCTGGCGGTGATGGTGGGCAAAGTAGGCGAAGTGAACTACGGTGCCGGCGGCCAGCCCGAGCAGGAGCGTGAGCAGGGCGCGTTTCATGAGCGGTCCTCCGGCGGCGGGGCGTTGAGCAGCGGATCGATCAGCCGCAGGTAGCTGCGGGCCAGCTCGGCGCTGCGCTCGCGCTGCAGGTGGCTCACCCGGATTTCCGCCAGGAAGAGCCCGAGCAGGGCGCACGCGGTCACGAAGCCGACGGCAAACGCCGGGCGCGCGAGCCAGCTCTCGACGGTCGCCCACCAGCCGGCCGGGCCCGCCGGCCGGTCGTCCAGCGCGATATGCTGCCACACGCTGGCCGTGAGTTTTGGAGAGGGATCGGGGGTATCGGACCAGCGGTCGAGCAACTGGTCCAGCGGGTCGGGTGGAGGTGTCATGACGGTAGGGCTGCCTGCAACCCAAGGCATAACACCGCCCAGGGACGATGTCCTTCAAATAATCAGGCCGGTCCGGCGGTGCCGGCGGCTATCCTGTGCGACGAACCCCCGATTCGGTGATCTGCCGTTCACCACCGGGAAAAAGCAGCGAAAGGGTGGGGGCGCCGGTCTCCAGCTGGCGGTTGATGGCCCGCAGACGCTGGTCCACGTCGATGGCGATTGTTTCAAGCTGGGCCAGGGTGAGGCCAAGCCGGTTGAGCAGCTGTGCCTGGGGCGTCGCCGGGTGCATATCGGAGTGAAGCACGCGGGTGCGCACCCATTTGGCGGCGTGCAAGAGCGCCGCGAACCGGTAATGCGCGGCGGTGCCGCCGGGCAGATATTGCCAGCGCACGGGCTCGGAAATCACCGGCGGAAAGGCCCAATGGCGCAGCAGCGCGGCACCGGCTTCAGCCTGATGGAATCCCAGCACGGCCCGCTCTTCCTCGCAGCTCTCGAGCGGCAGACCCTTAGAAATCAGGCGCAATGATGGCTGCCGGCATGTCGCCCAGTCGTCGATCACCACCATGCCCAGGCAATGGAGCAGCCCGACCGTATAGGCGACGTCGCGATCAGCATTCAACCTGTCCGCCAGAACTTCGGTGGCCAAGGCGCACGCGATCGAGTTCTGCCAGAGATCTTCGGCCTCCAGACCGTAGGTGCAGAGCGGACGCACCAGCACCTGCGATGCGACGGCGGTGCAGACCAGCTCGTAGATGTGCTCATAGCCGACGCGGTTGACCGCCTCCTCGACGGTGTAGCAGCGCAGGCCGTGGCTGAAATAGGCGCTGTTGCCGAACTGGAGCACACGGGCCGCGATTCCGGGGTCGAGCCGGACCATCTCCACGACTTCGCTCATGGCGGTGTTGCCGTCGCAGAGCAACTGTTTGAGTCGCGGCAGCACGCGTGGCGCAGAGGGCAGATGCTCCAAGTCGCGCACCACCTCGTCCAAGGTGAGGCCGTTGCCGAAGGGGGATGCAGTCAGGCGAAGCACGTCCTCTTATCGGCAGCTTTTACAGAAAGCTTTTGCAGTTCGCTGACTTTTGTGAATTTCCGTTAAAGCTCCCGCGCATTCCGGCCCTCAACACTCATGTGGTCAGCCCGCATGCGGGCGCGCTTCAACGGTTCGCACCGTTAAGCGGACCTGCCACGATCCTCGGCCTTCCTCATCAGTCGCCCTACTCAGGAGTGTCGTTGATAAATCTTCTGCAGCATTGAGGCGCTCGGTGCCGCGGGCGCCGAGGCGGCGGCGGGGGCGGCACTGGTCAGGCTGAAACGCAGCAGCAGCTGCTCGTTTTCCTTGTCGAGCTGGAGAATCTGGAGGATGCGCGCGCGGGTCTTGTCGAGGGCGGCACGAAAGGCGGCGCTGTCGGCACTGTTGCGCGGGACTTCACGCAGGGCGGCGAGGGTCTCGTCGAGCCGGGCCAGCAACCCTTTTTTTCGCTCCAGCAGCGCGGCGTCGGGCGTGCGGCGGTGTTGCTGGAGAAAACTGTTCTCTGCCAACGCGAGCTGATGAAGTTCGTTACAGAGATCCTGGTGCTGCTGCAGCGCTTGCATGGGCGTCATGGTCGGTGGCGGGGGTTGCCGACACCGTTGCCGGGGATGCCGCAGGTGGCAAGGCGGCGCTGAAGAATTGCTGCAACTGGCGCTCGGTCTGTTGGCTCCACTCGAGCTGGCCAATGCGCCAGGAGGCCATGCGGGACAGCTCGCTGAGCTCGGCGGAGGGCTCTTTGTCCTTCAGGCTGGCCACCACCTCGACGATCTCGCGGTAGGCTTTGCCGGCCCGGTCACTCTGGCGCAGGCGCTCGTAGCAGAGTCCCGTCTGATAGAGGATGGGCAGGCGCCAGTCGTTCTCCGGCGAGAGCCGGGCCAGGCTTTCGTAGATGGCCACGGCGCTCAAGGTGTCGCCGTTCTGGAAAAAATCGTTGGCCAGCTGGTTGCCGGTGCGGCGCTGCCAGTAGGCCCAGCCCTTGGGGTTGGCGGCGGCGTTGCTGTGTTCGTCGCGCAGCAGCGCCAGCGTGATGCCCAGCGCTTCCTCGGTGCGGCCGATTTTGCGCAGCGTGTGCGCCAGCAGGTAGCGGGCTTCGGGGGCATTGGCGTCAGCCGGCCACTGTTCCAGAAACTGCTGGAGCTTGGCGATGGCGGGCTCGGCCTGATTGGCGTAAAGCAGCGAACCGGCGGCCTTGAAGTGCGCGCGCGCGCGGTCCTCGGGCGCGAGGTCCAGCAAGCGCAGGCGGTCGAAGAACTTGGCGGCTTCCGTGAAGTTGCCGGTTTCAAAGTGGGTCTCGGCGATCTCGAACTGCGCCGTCTTGGCCAGCAACTGGTAGTGTTCGTAGCTCTCGGAGGACAGCTTCAGCGTCGAGTTGATGACGCTGTAGAAACGGTTCAACGCGTTCTTGTAGGCGCCCATGGCGCGCTGCGCGCGACCCAACTCCAGCAGGGCATCGGGCACACGCGGATCGTCGCTGTGGATTTTGAGGAATTTCTCGTAAACAGCCGAGGACTTGATGAACACGCCCTGCTTGCGATACATGCGGGCCAGCCCAAGGAGCGCATCGCGCTGCTCCTGCGCCGGGTAGCGCCGGTCGCTCAGGATCCGGCGGAACGCGATTTCCGAAGCGGCGAAGTCCCCGCGCTCGGAGAGGCTGTCGCCCAGCTGATTGAGGCCGCGCGCCTCCTTCAGCCAATCGTCGTCCTGGCTGAAAGCAGCCGGGACGGCCTGAACAGGTAGAGATGCGGGCGCTTCGGCGTGGACTTCGGGCGCGGTTTCCGGTTCCGGGTGGGCCGCGGTTGGCTCGCTTGCGCGGAGGGGCGCGGCAAGACCGAGGCAGAGGCTCAGTATTGCCGGTAAGTGGCGGAGCTGGGTGGCAGCGGAGCGGGCGCCGGAGGCGAGGGCACTCCGGGTGTGATCACCGTGACGTCCTCGGGGGAGGTCGCGCTGCCCGGAAAACGGAAGAGCGGCAGGAAGTCCTGGGACTGCACCTTGCGGCGAGTGTCGTCCGGCAGGATCGGCAGCGCCTTGGACGGCGGCCGCGATTCCTTGGCGGGAGTCACTGGTTCGACCATCACCGGAGCCGCTGCTTCGCTGCTCGATTCCGTGTCCGGATTGTCCAGCGGCATGGGCGGAGTCGAGGCGGCGGCCTGGTTGTTCGCCAGGGAGACTTCCGCAACTTCCGGTGCGCTCGCGGCCACCGGCGGACCGCTGGCGATCGGCTTGGTGTCGGGCGGCAGCACCGGCTTTGCCTCCTGAAAGCGCAACGCCGGGGACCCGAATGTCGCCAGGTACGGACGCGAGGCTGGCCGCGAAATGGCCAGAGTTTGCTGCGCCGCGTTGGCGGTCGCGACCATCGAGAGATGGAGCAAAACCAAGATCATCCGACACAAGGTCGCAGTTGCCCCGCCGCGAAGCGGAGACGTTGGAAATGCACGAGGCATGAAATGAGAGTGTTTCCATTTCAGCGGAGGATTCTGATTCGCTGACTTTCCAAAACGGCCCGCCAGCTGGTTTCTTGAGGGAAATTCCATGGCTTCGGAGATTTCCGGTTTTTTCCAAGCAGCCAGCGGGCAGCAGGTTAGTCGGGCCGGGCCTCAGGCCAGCAGAACTCGGATCTGCCGTCCGAGCTCGTCCAACGTGTAGGGTTTGCGCACGAAGTCCCGCTGACCCAGGGACTCGAACTCGGCCCGCACCTCAGGCGTGAGGTGGCCGGTCAGGATGAGAACTTTGGATTCGGGGTGGGTGGCCTTGAGGACCTTCAGCACCTCGATGCCGGTGGCGCCGGGCATGTTGAGGTCGAGCAACACCATGTCGAAGCGCTTGTCCCCGCGACCGAGCACGTCGATGGCCTCCAAGCCGTCGCACGCGGTCGTGACCGTGTAGCCTTTGCGCGTGAAGGTAGTTTCGAGCAGCATGCGCAGCGCGGCCTCGTCATCGACGATGAGGATGGACTCGTGGCCGCCGGGGAACTCGCTGGGTTTGATCGCAATCGGCGCCTGCACGGCGGCGTCGGCGAAGGGCAGGCAGACGCGGAACGTGCTGCCTTGACCGACGGTGCTCTCGACGTCGATGGCGCCCTCGTGGCTGGCCACGATGCCATAGACGACGGCGAGGCCGAGGCCGGTGCCCTTGTTGGGGCCCTTGGTCGTGAAAAACGGCTCGAAGATGCGCTCGCGCACCTCGGGGGGCATGCCCGTGCCGGTGTCGTTCACCTTCAGGCAGGCGCAGGCGCGGCGGTTGCGCATGTTGGCGGGCATGGCCTCGCCCTCGAGCCGCTGGGTCATGAGCGTGATGGTGCCGCCGCCGGGCATGGCGTCGCGGGCGTTCACGCAGAGGTTGAGCACGATCTGCTGCAGCTGGTTCTGGTCCGCGAGGAGCGGCGCCAGGCTGTCGTCGAGTGCGAAGTTGAAGGTGATGTTGCGCGGGAAGGTCTCGGCCAGGAGCTTCACGAGGTCGCGCAGGTGTTGGTTGAGGTCGAGCGGCGCGACGCGCACCTCGGCCTTGCGGCTGAACGTGAGGATCTGGCGCACTAGACCGGTGGCGCGCTCGGCGGCCCGTTTGATCTCGCGCACGCTTTTCTGGATGATCGCCGGCTCGTTGCTGTTGAGCACGCAGAGCTCGGCGTAGCCGTTGATGACCGCGAGGATGTTGTTGAAGTCGTGGGCGATGCCGCCGGCAAGCGTGCCGATGCCCTCCATCTTCTGGACCTGCCGGAGCTGGCCCTCAAGGGTCTTGCGATCGGTGATGTCCTCGCGCAGCAGCAGCAGGTTGGAGATCTCCCCCGCGGGATTGCGCAGGCAGCAGACCTGCACGGATTCCCACACGATGCGGCCCTCGGGGCTCTGGCGGTGGATTTCGCCGCGCCACTCGCGGCCTGAGCGCACATGGGCGCGAAAATCCTGATAGGCCTGTTCTGTCACGTGACCTTCGCGGAGCACGTCGAGTTCTCGGTCGAGGATGGTCTCGAGCGTGAGCCCGGTCGTGGCGGTGAACTTGCCGTTCACGTATTGCACGTGGCCGTCGGCGTCGGTGATCGCGATGGCGATGGGCGACTGTTCGACAGCGCTGGAAAGCTTGAGGAACTGTTCCTCGGCGAGGCGGCGGCGCGTGATGTCGTGGCCCACGGCGCGCACGCCGATGATGCGTCCCTCGACGCAGAATACGGCGGATTCCTCCCAGTCCACCCAGCGCCAGCCCTGCGGTGTCAGCCAGCGCTGCTCGTGCGCGGTGGTGTGGGGCGCACGCTGCACGGCCTCGTCGGCGCGCGCGAAGGACTTCACGTCATCCTGATGCACGACGCCCGAGACCGGTTTGCCTGCGATCTGGTCGGCCGGCCGGCCGAACTTGCGCGCAAACGCCTCGTTGGCCGCGAGGAAGCGGCCGGCGAGGTCGCGGCAATAGACAAAGGCGGCGCTGCCGGTCCAGGCACCAAGCAAAGCCTCTGGCGGCGGAAGGGCGACCCCCCCCGCGGTTGAATCACGGATCACGACTGACATGCACCTTTGGAATCGGCCTCTCGGGCCCATACTTGAGGAACCTCTCGCGTGCTTTTAGCCCGGATTCCGCGATTGCCCGTGTAGCCCAAGAGCTTCGGGAGCAGCGGATTTTTTCCGTGCGGTCGTGAATTCCTGCCCGGCCCTCCCGGCGCAGGACTACCCGGCTTCCGGCCAATAACGGAATCCGTGTTTAACAGATGCGCCCGGCGTCCGCTCAGTGCAGGCCGCTGAGCATCTGCGGCAAGCGGGGCAGGGCGTTGTCGATCGCCGCACGGGCGATCTTGGTCTCCGGGCCCTCGTCACCGTAAAGGATGTGCCAGCCCTCGAGATTGATCCACGCATCCTTCTCCACCGGCGGCACCTTTTCGAAGCCGCCGAGGATGCCGGCGTGGCGCACGAGACAGTCGGCCAGCTGGACGGCGGCGGCGAACATCTGGTGGCGCGGAGCGACCGCGGGCGTGTTGTGGTATTGCACCGCCAGCACGATCTCGTCGCTCATCTTGTGGCGTTCGAGATAGATGGCGCCGATCTGGGCGTGGTCCCAGCCGATCAGCTCGATCTCGCGGCGCGACACATCGGCGATGGTCGCGAACTCCGTGCGGTTCAGCTCCTCAAGCTCTTCCGGAAACGCGTGCGCCATCACGACCTTGCCCACGTTGTGCAGCATCCCCACGAGGTAGTCCGTGTCATCGTCGATGGTGATGGGCAGGGCGCTCAGAATCTCGCGCGTAAGAATCGCCGTGCCGAGGCTGTGCGCCCAGAGGTCCTTCCACGGGAGCGGCGCCTTGCCCTGCGATTGGAACGACGACATTTCCTCGATTACCGGTGTGGCCATCGCGAGTTCGCGGATCTGCCGCAGGCCGAGGAAAAAGATCGCCTCCTCGATGTTGCTGACGCTGTTCGAAAGACCGTAATAAACGGAATTCACCATCCGCAGCAGGCGCGCCGTAAGAGACGGATCGCGGCGGATGATCTCGGCGATCTGCGACGACACGCTGCCTTCGGAGTTCACCAGCTCCCGCAGCGCCTGGTTGATGCGCCCCAACGAGGCCAGCTTCGGGCAGTCGTTGATCCGCTTGCGGATGATCTCATCCTTATATCGGGCAGATTGGAGCGGTTGGGAGGTGGGTGACATGAGGTGTGAAACGGAAATCGCGCCCGGAGTGGTTTGCCGGTGGCCGCTGTGACTGCGTTTTCAACGTCCCGCGCCGCACGATCTTGAGCGCATTTCCTGCGCAATTTTACCGTAACGGCCGGGTCTCGCATGGTTTTGCCCTCAAGTCACCCGCATGGTGTGCCGATGGGACGGCTGCGAATCTCCGTCTCCCATCGTGGTGGCGGGCGTTTGCGTTTCACCGGATGTCACACGCCCAATACCAACGCCTGCTGCAGGATGCCGTCGTGCATCACCGTGCCGGCCGGCTGGATCAGGCGGAGTCGCTTTACCGCCGGGTGCGGGCCGCGCTGCCCAACCACTTTGATGCCGTGCATCTTTCCGGCATCGTGGCGCTCCAGCGCGGCCGGACCGCCGAGGCGGTCGAACTGCTCGCCAGGGCCCATCGCCTCGGGCCCCAGAACGCCTCCTGCGCTCTGCGACTTGGGCTCGCGCTCATCGCCGCCGGTCGTGCGGCCGAGGCCGAACCTCCTTTCCGTGCCGCGGTCGCGCTCGATCCGAAATCAGCCGATGCGTGGGACGGGCTTGCGCACTGCCTGAAAGTGCTCGACCGGCTTTCTGCGGCGATCGAGTGCCATCAGAAGGCGATCGCTTTGCAGCCGGCCTTTCTCAAGGGACTCTACAACTTCGGGCTTACGCTCAGTCTCGCCGGACGCCAAACCGAAGCGTTGGCCTGCCACGAGCGCGCCATCGCGGTTGATCCGAACTACGCCAAGGCCCACTACGGCCGCGCCCAGGCGCTGCAACAGATGCACCGGATTTCCGAGGCCATTGCCGCCTACGACCGCTTCCTCGAACTGGAGCCCTCCAACCTCGAGGCCCGCAGCTACCGGCTCTACGCCCTCAACCATCTCGCCGACCTGCCCCGCGAGGAGCTCTTCGCCGAACACGCCACCTACGGCAAAGCTGCCGGTCAGCACCCGCGGCCGCTCTTCCCCAACCATCCGGTGCCGGAGCGGCGTCTGAGGCTGGCCATCCTCTCGCCCGATTTGCGCTCCCACTCCTGCGCCTGGTTTCTTGAGCCGCTCCTGCGGCATCTCGATCCGACGCAGTTTGAACTCTATCTCTACCACGATCACTTCCGCGAGGATGCCGTCTCGGCCCGCTTCAAGGAACTTGCCACCGTCTGGCGCAATTTCGTCGGCCAGCCCGAGGCGGCCGTCGAGAAGGTCATCCGGGCCGATGCCCCCGACATCATCGTGGACCTTGCCGGCCACACCGGCATGACCTCGCGGCTGCCGCTTTTCGCGCGCCACCTCGCGCCCGTTCAGGTGAACTATCTCGGCTATCCCAACACCACCGGTCTGTCCGCGATGCACTACCGGTTCACCGACGCTACCGTCGATCCCGTCGGCGACGCCGACGCCCTCGCCACGGAGAAGCTCGTGCGTTTCGCCCCGACCGCCTGGGCCTACCAGCCCCCGCCCGTCACCCCCGAGGTCAATGTTCGTAATACGAACTTTCATGCCACCCCGTCTGACGGACACAACCAGTCCAAAGTTCGTAATACGAACTTTGGTCCGGTTACCTTTGGCTGTTTCAACAACGTCGCCAAGATCACCGACGACACCCTCAGGCTCTGGGCCCGTGTGCTTGCGGCCGTGCCGGGTTCGCAACTGCTGCTGAAGGGCCGGGGATTCGGCGAGGAGCCGGTGCGCCGCCGTTATTTCGAGCGTTTCGCCGCCGCCGGTCTGCCGGTGGAGCGGGTCGAATTTCTCGAGCGCACGGCGAAGACCGATGACCACCTTGCGCTTTACGGCCGCGTGGACATCTCGCTCGACACCTTTCCCTACCACGGCACCACGACCACCTGCGAAGCCCTCTGGATGGGTGTGCCCGTGGTCACCCTTATGGGTGATCGTCACGTCGCGCGCGTCAGCGGCAGCCTGCTCAAAGCCATTGGTCGCGGCGAGTGGGTCGCCCAGACCCCCGACGATTACGTGCGCATCGCCATCGAACTGGCCACCGAGCCCGCGAAACTCGCGGCGATCCGCGCCGGCCTGCGCGATGAGGTCCGGAACTCCCCGCTCGGGGACCACCCCGGCCAGTCGGCCCGCTTTGCCGCCGCAGTTCGCCAGTGCTGGAACGTTTGGTGTGAGTCACAAACCCCCGCCCGCGCGGTGGCGTGATTTGTTGAGTGGCTGAGGGAGCGGTAATATTTGCCTGAACGCCTAAGCCCTTGGCCGTTGGCAGGGTATTCGGGCATTTGAGCGTCGATAAATAAAAACCCTTATCGCTGTATAATAGAGACTTGCAATCCGGGTGACTCTTTTGGGCGCAGGTTATGCCTATTAGCGCCGAATACTGCCCAATCCCATGCGCGCCCTGATCCTTTCCAACGCCCCGGCCAGTCATTTGAACATCCCCCAAGTGGCCGATGAACAGATCATCGCCGGCCCCGATTGGCCGGATGCACAGGATAAAGAAGGTCGCTGGCTCTCGCTGCGCGCGCCGACTGGGATCGATGACCTCGATCTCGTGCTCTCGAAGATTCCCGATGAACAGTGGCCCGACCGGATCATTTACCTGCGTGATTCGGCCGTGGCGTTTGACTGCCAGATCTTCGATGTGCCCATGGTGGCCTGCGCCTGAGGCTGAAGCGTATCAGATTTTTTTTGAACCGTCGTGACGGCGCTCATTGAGCGCCGTTTCTGTTTTCTCGGCATTCAGGTCCGACCGTCGCGCCGGGTAATTTTTGCCTGTTGGGCGCACAGAAGGCGCAAGAGACGTCTCGGGTCGGCGGTCGGGCCAAGAAAAAATATTTCTATTCACTAGCGGACAGTTGTTTGCGCGGGACCGGCCCGCTGCGGGCGCGGCATGTGCAAAGAGCACGATGCTAATCCCATGCGCGTCCTCCTTCTCACCGGCTCCCATCCGATCTACCACAGCCTGCTCCAGCTGAGCGACGAGCAGATCACGGCCGGCCCCGAATGGCCGGATGCCCAGATGGTCGACGGCCGCTGGCTCTCGATGCGCACGGAGAGCGGCGAAACCGACCTCGAGCAACTGCTTTCCCGCATTCCCGCCGCGCAGACGCCCGATGCCGTGGTTTGTGTGGCCGATGCCGGCTGGAGCGTGCGGCCCGTCAATCTCCGCGCGTTCAAGGGCACCAAGGTGCTGCTGCTCGCCGACCGGCCGGGCGACAAGCCCGAGATGAGCGAGGTGTTCCGCTACGTCGGCGGGGAAGTTTTTGACCGCGTGATGTTCATGCGCGACCAGGCCCAGCTCGCCCGCCTGCTCGGCGGCGCCGCTCCCGGCATCGCCGCCAATCTGGTCGAAACCGTCTGGCCTTCCGAAAACCCCACCGCGCACGCGCGCGTCATCTGAGGAAATCCGTGAAACCTCGCTCTCCCTCCGCTTCGTCCTCCACCCTTGAGTCGTTTCAGCCGTCCGTGGACGCCTGCCTCGCGGCGCTCACCGCGCACCTCGATGCGCCGGAGTCCGTCGAAAAGACTCAGGCCCTGCACACGGCCCGGCTGGAAGTCGCCCGCGAGGCTGCCGCTCATTGCGGCCAGTCAACGGAAGCGAGCGTCGCCCGGCTGGTCGCCGAACTTCAGCTCAAGCTAGCTGCTGCCGGCGTGCTGGACTACGAGGTTGCGGCGGCGGACATCGAGCTGGCCGCGGAACTCTCCCCCCGCGGTGTGGCCGGTCTGCTCGCCGCAATGACCTTGGTGCCTGCCTGGCACTGGCCCGCGGCCCCGGCACTGACCGCCGTGCCCGAGGAGTTCTGGCCAGCCTACACCGCCTGGCTCTTTCACGCGCCGCAAAATTTCTCCGCCGTCGGTGAGGCCGAGTCCTACGCCGCCCACACCTTGCGCCGGCTGGAGGAACTCGACCGCCTCGTGTCGTCCCGCCGCAGTTCTCCGGCCGTGCGTGACGCGCTCACCACCTTCGCCACCACGAGCAACGGCATACCGCTCTGTGTTGGCCATGGCTCGCTTCGCCGCCACATGGAGCTGCGCGGCCGCCTGCTGATGGAGTGGGGCACCGTCGATCGCAAGGCCGCCGCCGCGCCGCGCTCGCGGGCAGGCCGCCGCCTCCGCGTCGGGTTTGTGAGTCGCGACTTCAATTCCAGCCCCGGGACCTGCGCGACATTGCCGCTGTTCGAGGAACTGGATGCCACGCGCTTCGAGGTGCAGCTCTTCGCACATCAAAGCGGCGACACCAATCTGGAGAAATACGCCCGGGGTTGCGCTGTCGCTTTCACCCTTCTGCCGGAGAAACTTGAGGAACAGCTCAGAAACCTCCGAGCCGCCGACCTCGATGTCGCGGTCTTCTGCACCAACGTGACCGCGGTCTGCAACGGGGTCACCCGCCTCGCGCTGCACCGGATCGCCCCGCTGCAGGTCGTGAACAATTCCTCCTGCGTCACCACCGGACTGCCCGAGATCGACCTCCTCTTTTCGGGCACAATGACCGGAGTGGCTGACGCCCCGGAGCATTTCGCCGAGCGCCTCGCCCTCGTGAACGGTCCGGCGCATGCCTTCAACCACGAGACCGATCGGCAGGCGCCCGCTCGCACCTGGACCCGGGCGGATATCGGTCTGACGGAAAACACCATGCTCTTCGTCTCGGCCGCCAATTTTTCCAAGATCACTCCCGAGATGCGCGAGCTGTGGGTGCGTCTGCTGGCCGCGGTTCCGGGCGCGCGCCTGCTGCTGCACCCCTTCAGGACGGAAAAATCCCCGCCGCAGGTGATCCAGCGCTTCTGCGCGGAGTTCGATCGCGTGCTCGGGGCCCACGGCGTGGCTTCCGAGCGCCTGATCGTCTCCAGCATCCGCTTCCCCTCGCGCACCGATGTCGGCGAGCTGCTCAAGCTCGGCGATGTCTATCTCGACACGCATCCCTTTGCCGGCGTCAACTCCCTCGTCGATCCCCTCGAACAAGGTCTGCCGGTCGTGACCTGCGAGGGCGGCACGTTGCGTTCCCGCACCGGCGCCGCCCTGCTGCGCAGTCTCGGGCTCGATGAACTGGTCGTGCAGGAAGACGAAGCCTATCTCGCGCTTTGCTCGGAGCTGGCCTTCGAACCGGCCGCCCGCGCCGAACTCCGCTCTCGCATCTCCGTCGCCATGGAGCGCGCGCCGCTGTTCCTCGACCGTCTCGCCGCCAGCGATGCCTTCGGCGGGCTGCTTGAGCAGGCTTACGATGACCTTTGCGTGAAGGGACGCGAAGCCTTCCGGCGCGAAACAGCCCCGCTGGTCGCCGCCGACGTGGCCGCCCCCGCTCATCGTCACGCCCGCGGCTGCGAACTGCTCGCCGCCGGCGATGCCGCCCGCGCCTCCGACTATTTCCTGGCTGCCATCCAGCACGACGAGAAAAACGCCGCGCTCTGGCGCGACCTCGCCGACGCCCTGCGCCGAGCCAACCGAGTGTCCGAAGCGGTGCATTGCCTTCAGACCTGCCTGCAGCTCGATCCCCGCGGAGTCGAAGCCTGGCACCTGCTCGCCGATCTCGCCCTGTCACTGGGTCATGCCGAGCTGCGCGCTGAGGCCGGCGCGATGATCGCGAAGCTATCCGAACCCGCTCCCACCGCCCTCTCCGCCTAACCCAACCAGTTTAACCATGCCTCCCGTCCACAGCCCCCTCGAATCCCTCGATCACGCCAGCATCCTCCTCACCGGCGGCACCGGTTCCTTCGGCAAGGCCTTTGTCCGCACGGTCCTCGCCCGTTATCCGAAGATCCGCCGGCTGGTGATCTTCTCGCGCGACGAGCTGAAGCAGTTCGAGATGGCCCAGGAGTTCCCGCCGGCCCGCTATCCGGCGCTGCGCTATTTCATCGGCGACGTCCGGGACGAGCGCCGCGTGCGCCGCGCCCTGGAGGGCATCGACATCGTCGTCCACGCCGCCGCCCTCAAGCAGGTGCCGACCGCGGAATATAACCCCTTCGAGTGCATCAAGACCAACGTGCTCGGCGCGCAGAACCTCATCGAGGCCAGCCTCGACAGCGGCGTCCGCCGCGTCGTCGCGCTCTCCACCGACAAGGCCGCCGCCCCGATCAACCTCTACGGCGCCACCAAGCTCTGCTCGGACAAGCTCTTCGTCGCCGCCAACAACATCAAGGGCGGGCGCGACCTCCGCCTGAGCGTCGTGCGCTACGGCAACGTCATGGGCAGCCGCGGTTCGGTCATCCCGTTCTTCCTCGAGAAGCGGAAGACCGGCGTGCTCCCAATCACCGACCCGGAGATGACCCGCTTCAACATCACGCTCCAGGAGGGCGTGGACATGGTGCTCTGGAGCATCCAGCACGCCTGGGGCGGCGAGATCCTCGTGCCGAAGATCCCGTCCTACCGCATCACCGACGTGGCCGACGCGATCGCTCCCGAGTGCCCGCATCCGGTCATCGGTGTGCGCCCGGGCGAGAAGCTCCACGAGGAGATGATCACCAGTTCCGACAGCTACAACACCGTCGATCTCGGCCGCTACTACGCGATCCTGCCGAACGGCGCCGAATACTCGATGGACGAGTATGCCGCCGGCCATGAGGCGATCCGCGTGCCCGCCGGTTTCTGTTACAACAGCGGCACGAACCCGCACTTCCTCTCCGTCACCGAGCTGCGCGAGCTGATCGCCGAGCAGGTGGAGTCCGCCGAGTTCCTCCGCGCCGACCCCGGCCGCGACAGCCGCCACCCGCACTTCACCGAGCTCAAGACCGTTGCCTGAGACTTCACGCACGGATGCGACCATGCTGCCCTACGGACGCCAGACCATCACCGAACAGGATATCGCCGCCGTCGTGGCCGCGCTGCGTTCGGACCATCTGACGCAAGGGCCGCTGGTCACCGAATTTGAGCGCCGCTTTGCCGAGCGGGTCGGTGCGAAGCACGCCGTTGCCGTAAACAACGCCACCGCCGCGCTGCATCTGGCACTGAAGGTGGCCGGCATCGGTCCCGGTGACCGCGTGGTCACCTCGCCCAACACCTTTCTCGCCTCGGCCAACTGCGCCGCTTACGTCGGCGCCACGCCGGACTTTGCCGACATCGATCCCGTGAGCTACACGCTCGATCCGGTTGCCATGGAGAAAAAATGGCACGCCGACACCCGCGCCGTGATCGCGGTGGATTTTGCCGGACAGGCCGCCAACTTGCCGGAGATCGCCCGCGTGGCCCGTGCGCGCGGCGCGATCGTGATCGAGGATGCCTGCCATGCGGTCGGCGGGAGTTTTCACGCCGAGGGTCGTGCTTGGAACATTGGCGGCAATCCGTGGGCCGATCTCGCGGTTTTCAGTTTCCATCCCGTCAAGACGCTGACAACGGGCGAGGGCGGCATGCTCGTGACCGACCGCGCCGACTGGGCCGAACAAGCCCGTCGCCTGCGCTCCCATGGCATTGAGCGAGTCGCCGATAATTTCACGGAGTTCACCACCGAATCCGGTCCGTGGCTCTACGAGATGCAGGAGCTGGGTTTCAACTACCGGCTCACCGATCTGCAGTGCGCGCTGGGGCTTTCGCAGCTCGACCGACTCGACGCCGTGCTGACGCGCCGCCGCGAGATCGTCGCGGCCTACAATGCCGCCTTCTCCGGTCTCGATTGGCTGCAAACGCCCGCTGTGCGCGCGGCCGCCGATGCCGCCACGACCTCCTGGCATCTCTACACGGTGCAAATCGATTTCAGCGCATTGGGTCGTTCCCGTGCCCAGATCATGGGCGCTCTTCGCGAAGCCGGCGTTGGCACGCAGGTTCACTACATCCCCGTGCATCTCCAGCCGTGGTATCGGCGCACCTACGGATACGGTCCGGGCAAATGCCCCGCCGCCGAGGCGTATTACCAACGGGCGCTCAGCCTGCCGCTTTTTCCCGCCATGACCGATGCCGACGTGGACCGCGTCATCGCTGCCGTCCAGACCCTAGCTCCCCTCTACAGCCGATGAAAAACCTCTGTGTCATTCCCGCCCGCGGCGGCTCGAAGCGCATCCCCCGGAAAAATATCCGCCTTTTCGCTGGCAAGCCGATGATCGCCCATTCGATCGTCGCGGCGCGTGCCAGCGGACTTTTCTCGGATGTGATCGTCTCGACCGACGACCAGGAGATTGCCGCCATCGCCCGTGCCCACGGCGCCGAGACCCCTTTCATCCGTCCGCCGGAATTGTCCAACGATCATGCCGGCACCATCGAGGTGATCGCGCATGCCACCCGCTGGATGCAGGAGCGGCATGGGGCCTACGACGCGGTTTGCTGTATCTACGCCACGGCGCCATTCGTGCACATCTCGGACCTGCGCCGCGGGTGCGAGACTTTGGCTTCCGGCCCTTGGGCCTACGCCTTCACGGCCACGGAGTTTGCCGCGCCGATCTTCCGTTCCTTCCAGCCGCATCCCGAAGGCGGGGTGGAAATGTTCTTCCCCGACAAGTTCACCGCCCGCTCCCAGGATCTGCCCAAGGCACTGCACGACGCCGGCCAGTTCTACTGGGGACGGCCCGCTGCCTGGCTCGAGGGCAAGCGCTTCTTTGAACGCCATTCCCATCCCGTCATCATTCCGCGTTGGCGCGTTCAGGACATCGACAATCTCGATGACTGGACCCGCGCGGAGCTGATGTTCGACAGTCTCTCCCGCCAAGTCGCTTGAAGTCCCGCATCTTAGTGCTTGCCGCTCATCCCGACGACGAGGTCCTCGGGTGTGGCGGCGCACTGGCGCGCCACGCCGACGAAGGGGCGATCATTCACGTGGCGTTCCTGGCCGATGGCGTGAACGCGCGGGCCGGGGTGGACCAAACGGCCTTCGATGCGCGGCGCGATGCCGCACGCCGCGCGCTGGCGGAACTAGGTGTCGGTTCGGTCTCGTTCGGCGACCTGCCGGACAATCGCCTGGATACGGTCCCGCTGCTCGACATCGTGAAGCTTTGCGAGGCGCAGATTGCCGCCCATCACCCCGATACACTTTATACGCACCACGCCGGTGACGTGAACATCGATCACCGCCGCCTGCATGAAGCGGTGATCGCCGCCACGCGTCCGCAGGCGGGTCAGTCCGTCCGCACGCTGCTTTTCTTCGAGGTCGCATCCAGCACGGAATGGCAGCCGCCCGGATCGGCTCCCGTTTTTGCCCCCAACTGGTTTGTGGACATCGGGCCGCAGCTCGAACGCAAGTTGCGCGCGATCGACGCTTACGCAGTCGAGCTGCGGCCTTGGCCGCATCCGCGTTCGCGGCAGGGCGTGGAACACCTCGCACGGTGGCGCGGCGCAACCATCGGCGCCGAGGCCGCCGAGGCATTCATCTTGGGAAGGAGGATCGCATGAAGGTTGTTTTCCGGTGCGATTCCTCCCGGCTGATCGGCACCGGCCATGTCGTGCGGTGCCTGACGCTTGCACACGAATTGCGTCGGCGCGGGGCCGAGATCCGCTTCATCACCCGCGCACACGACGGTCATTTGGCCGGCCGGCTCGCCGCCGAGCTGATGCCGGTGACGCTGCTGCCGGCACCGAGCTCCGAGATGACTGCAACGGCCGCCGATGCCTACGCCGTTTGGCGCGGCGTGTCCGTGGAGCAGGATGCCCGCGAGACGATTGCCGCTTTGGGGGCGGAGAAGCCCAACTGGCTGATCGTGGATAATTACGGGTTGGATGATGCTTGGGAGACCGCGCTGCGGCCGCATTGCGGCCGGATGCTGGCCATTGATGACCTGCCCAACCGCGCGCACGAATGTGACATCTTTCTCAATCAGAATCTGGGCGCAACCCATGGACATTTGCCCGCGGGCTGCAAAGTGCTGCTTGGGCCGCGTTACGCTTTGCTCCGCCCGGAATATTCCGCCGCACGGGCGCTGAAAGCACCGGAGGAAGCGGGCGAAGTGCGGCGTGTGCTGGTTTTCTTTGGCGGCGTGGATGAGGAGAATCTCACGGGCCGGACGTTGCGTGTGCTCTCGAAAACACCGTTTGCCGGACTGGCCGTGGATGTGGTGATCGGTCCCAACTACCCGCACCGCGCCTCGCTCGAAGTCCTGTCGGCCAGCCGCGGTCGCACGCGGATACTGTCCGGGCGACCACACCTGGCCGACCTGTTACTACAGGCCGATGTCGCTATCGGCGCCGGCGGCGGTGCCACCTGGGAGCGTCTTTGCCTCGGTGTGCCCTCGATCCTCATCGGTGTGTCGGACAATCAGCTCACCGCCTGCCACAGCCTTGCGCATGATGGCAGCGCCGTATACCTCGGACCGCTGGCTGAGTTTACCGAGGCAATGCTCAGTGATGAGCTTCAGGCCTTGCTCGGTTCGGTGGAGAATCGCCGGCATCTGGCTTCAGCCGGGTGTCGCCTGGTTGACGGCCTTGGCGCGCTGCGGGTGGCCGAGCGTCTGCTGCCCACGCCAGCCGGGGATTGCTTCATCCGCCATGAGTCCAACCACCGCTTCACCCTTCAGGCTGACGGGCTGCCCGTGGCCGAGCTGGAATTCGGGACTCACCAGGACGGCCTGACCGTTTCAACGCTGGTGTTGGAGCCGGACGGCGCGACCGCGGCAACTGCGCGGTTGCTGATCGGCGCGCTCAACTTATTTCGTGCCGCCTTGCCCGCGGAGCGGCGCTACATCCGCCTGATGCCCGACGGCCTTGCTCGCGGATCAGTGGAATCTTCGGGCCGGCGGCTGGCCGTGTTGTCGGACTCCACTAGTTGGCTGAATGAAACGGTAGCCGGTCTCGTGCTCGGTTGGCTGGGCGAGGGTCATAGCGTCGAATGGGCTCATAACCCGGCTGAACTTCTGGGAGGAGAATTTTGTTTCTTCCTCGGCTGCGGACAGCTGGTCCCGGCCGGCATCCGCGCCCGTTACCGGCACAACCTCATCGTGCATGAGAGCGCACTGCCGCACGGCAAGGGCTGGTCGCCGCTGACCTGGCAGGTGCTGGAGGGGCGAACCGAGATTCCGGTATCGCTGATCGAGGCCGTCGAGCGTGTGGACAGCGGGGTTATCTACGCGCAGGAACTCATCCAGCTGCGCGGTGACGAACTCGTGGCCGAACTGCGCGAGCGCCAGGCAGCTGCCACGCTGGCTCTTTGCCGGAGTTTCGTGCAGAACTACCCGCATTGCGTTGCGCAGGCACGGTCGCAGTCCGGGGAAGAAAGCTTCTATTCACGTCGGCGCGCCGAGGACAGCCGCTTGGAACCGGCCCGGACGCTGGCGGAACAGTTCAACCAACTGCGCGTGGCGGACAACGAACGTTACCCCGCATTCTTCGAACATCAGGGCCGGCGCTACCGGTTGGCCATCACCGCGTCATGAAACCCCAGCGCTTACTGATCACCGGCGGTGGCGGTGCAGGGAACGAGGCCTTGTGGCGGTTGTTGCACACCCGTTACGAGCTGCATTTTGCCGATGCGCAGTCCGACGCGATCGATCCGGTGATTCCCGCCGACCGACGTGTCGCCATCCCCCTGGCCGGAGCTCCGGAGTTTGTGTCGGTGCTCAGCCGGGTCTGTCGCGAGCGTCGCATTGATCTGGTCGTGCCCTGCGTGGACGAGGAACTTCCGCCGCTGGCTGCGGCTGCTGCCCGGGGAGAATTGCCGGAGGTGTTTCTTGGTTCCGCCGACTTTGTCCGCACCATGATCGACAAGCTGGCCTGCGCTCGGGCCCTCCAGGCGCATGGTCTCGGCGTCCCGCGAACCATGCCTGCCAATGAGACGGCGGAGTTGCGCTTTCCGCTTATCCTCAAGCCCCGGTCCGGTCGCGGATCGCGTGGTGTGATGCGCCTTGATCATGCGGCGCAGCTGCCGGCTTACCTTACACTGCTGGGCTTCTCCCTGGAACAAGTTGTGGCGCAGGAGTGTGTCACCGGACAGGAATACACCGTTTTTGTGCTCGCCGACCGGCAGGCCCGGCTCCGCGCGGTCGTGCCCGTGCGGGTCGAGGCGAAGCGCGGCGTCACCATCCGTGCCGCGACGGAGCTGCATCAAGGCATCGCCGCCTACGCAGCCCTTTTCCAAGCAGCTTTTCGTCCGACCGGCCCTTACAATATCCAGTGCATGGTCACCGCTGAAGGCGAGGTCCTGCCCTTCGAGGTCAATCCCCGCGTCTCCACGACCTTCTGCCTCGCGATCGCCGCTGGCGTGGACCCCTTCGCGCTCTTTGCCGACGACGGCAACCCTTCAATCCCTGCGGCGTTTACTCCCGGCACGCACTTAGCCCGTCACTGGCACAACGAGTTTCAATCACCCATCGCCATGTCCACCCAGAGTCCCAACGAATCCACCGCCCTCTCCGTTCGCGGTCAGCCCAAGATCGGCGCCGCCCTGCGGCCCTACATCATGGCCGAGGTCGGCACCAACCACAACCGGGACCTCGCCACCGCCCGCACCATGCTCCGCGAGATTGCGGCGGCCGGCTGCGACTGCGCCAAGTTCCAGATTTACGAGCCCGACGAGATCGTCAGCGCGGGGGTGCGCGCCAGCGCCTATGGCCTGGACAAGCTTTACGGCGACATTTCCGCACGCGAGATGTTCGGCCGTCACCTGCAGACGCCGAAGGAGTGGTTTCCCGAGCTGCGTGATCTCTGCCACGAACTGGGCATGGATTTTTCTGCCACGATCCACGGGCCGCATGGGCTTCGTTGGGCGGAACAGATCGGTCTCGACGTGGTGAAGATCGCCTCCATGGACCACAACAACCTGCCGTTCCTGCGCAGCCTGGTGAACCGCCTGCCGGCGCCGATCCTCGTGTCCTTCGGCATGGGTCAGCTGCCGGATATCGACGCGACGGTGAAAACCCTCGCGGCGCACGGACCGGGCTCAGGTTTCTTTCATTGCTGTGCGGTCTATCCGCCGAAACCGGAGGAACTGCGCTTGGGCAACCTGCCGTTCCTCGCGAAACGCCACGGCGCGATCTTCGGTTTTTCGGACCACGCCATGGGCGTCGAGGCGGCGCTCGCCGCCCGAGCCGCCGGCGCCGTGTTGTTCGAGAAGCACATTACGCTCGATCGCAGACAGAGCGGTCCCGATCATCCCTTCGCGATGCAGCCCGGGGAATTCGCCGAATATATCGCCACGCTGCGAGCCGCGCCGCTCGGTCGACCGAAGGTGCCGGCGGAGTTTTTGCCGCCCACCGCCCGCGAGCTGCGCAACCGCGGCGAATACCTCAAGAGCATCATCATCCGTCGCGATCTGCCTGCCGGGCATCGTCTGACAGCCGACGACGTCTATCTTGCCCGTCCTGCCTCGGGCATCCCGCCGGGCGAACTTGAAAACGTGCTCGGCCGCAGGCTGACCCGTTCCGTGGCCGCCGAGGAGATCCTGCAGTGGGATCGCCTGGCCGCCGCCGCGGCTGCTTGAGATGAACATCCTGCTCCTCGGAGGCACCCGCTTTGCCGGACGCGCCGTTGCGGCGCGCCTGCTGCGCGATGGTCATGCCGTCACGGTCAGCTCGCGCCGACCCGAGGGAGCTCCGCCGGGCGCAAAAGTATTGGCCGGGGAACGTCAGGATGTGCTGGCCGGTTTGCCCGCTCGTCCGGGCTTCGACCTGGTTTTGGATTTCACCGCCTACGACGCTGATGCCGCCCGAGCGGCGCTGGGCGCGTGCGCGAAGGCGGCTTATGTGCTGATCAGCAGCACGTGGCTCACTAAAATTGATCCGGCGATGACCGTGGATACGATCGTGCG
>JAUPWC010000071.1 GCA_030916665.1 Verrucomicrobiota bacterium | reverse complement strand
GAACGGGGATGGTGGTCGCGCCTCTGGGAAAAAATCCTCAGCCCTTTACCCAACTGCAATGCAGTAGAAAACCGCCCGGCCTTTACCGGCTAATCTGATCTCCTACTGCATCGTTCCGGCTAAGGTGGAGCCTGCGCTCCGCTCCGGCTTGCCGGTTAAATTTCGATCAGCCCGTGCGGAGCGCGGGCCCCTATCCTTGCCTACGGGACCAGTTCGAAGACCTGCGCCTCGTGGTCGGTTTCCTGCGAGCCGGAGAGGAAGGTGTAGGTGATCTTGGGCGAGGTGCGCACGAGCTCGGCGTAGCGCTCGAAGGTCCAGTGCTCGATGAGTTCGCCGTTGATGCGCACGCAGAGGTCGCCGGGCTGGGCGGGAATCCGGCTGTTGGGGGTGTCGGGCACGACGGCGAGCAGGCGCCAGTAGTTGGGGAAACGCCGGAACGACAGGCCGGTGCTCCGGCGGCCGGCCATCTCGACCGGGCCCTCGTTGGCGCGGACCAGGGTCACGAGGTGGCGCTGCTGGTCGAAGGTGATGCGGAACTTGCGCAGCAGTTCCCCGCCGAGCGAGGAAAGCTGGTCGGTGAGGTCCACGACCGGTTGTTGGACGAGCAGGTTGCCCAGGGTGATGTTCTGCTGCAGGCGGCCGACGAGCTGGCGGTTGTCCCCGTGCAGCGAGGAAACGATCATCCCCACACGCGGGCCGCTCGAGAAGCGCGGGTTGAGACCGGCGGGATTCAGCGAAAGCCCCAGGTCGCTGCCGGTGTCGAGGAGGGCGAAGAACGACTCGTTGCCCATCTGCACCGGCACGAGCGGGGTGGTCTGGTCGCGGTTGTAGGTGAGAACCGTGGTGCGGGCGTTGTTCACGACCGTGGGCGCGATGACGGGGTGCGGGGCGATCTCAAGCTGGGCGGCCGGGTAGTCGAGCGTGAGCAGCGTGTCGCGGAACAGCGGGAAACCCACCACACCGTCGATGGTCACGCCGAGGTGGGCCGAGAGGTCGGAAAAATCATAGACGATGGCCGGCACGCGCTCGAAGTGGGCGTCGCCGAGCTGGAAGTGGCGCAACATGATGGCGGGCAGCGTGACCTCGCGGCCGTTGGCGCCGCGCACCGGCAGCGTGCGGGGTGGGGCGCCGCGGCGTTCCTTCTGCTTGAGCGCGTCGCCGAGCGCCGGGGACACGAGCGTCACGGACGAGCCTGTGTCGATCATGAAGCGGTAGGTCTTGCCGTCGTCCTGCTTCGCCTCGACGAGGAAGAAATTCGACAGGATGCGGGCCGGCACGCGGACCGGTTGCGGCACGACACGGGTGCTGGCCGGCGCCCGGTCGCCGCGGCTGATGCAACCGGTGGCCGACAGAAGACAGAGGACGGCGGCCAGAAGACAGAAGAGTCGCGCCAACTGTGGGCCGGTTTGCACCGGACGCGCGGTCCGTGGTCTGTGGTCCGCGGTCATTTGTGCGGTCGCGGCAGGCCTGTGCCGAGGGCGGCGGAGACGAGCAGAATGACGCTGGCGATCACGAAGGTGATCGTGCCGCCGGAGTTGAAGAAAAGCCAGCCGGCAACCGCCGGGCTGAGCGCCCGGGCGAGGAAGCCGAGCGAGCGGTAGATGCCGAGCACCTTGCCCTGTTCCTCGGGCTTGGCGTAGAGCGAGACGAGGGAGGAGAGGGCGACGTTGGCGAAGCCCGAGCCGATCGTGCTGAGTGAGAGCATCACATACATCAGCGGGGCGGACTTGGCCACGCCGATGGCGTAGCCGAGACCGGCGAAGGCGAGCCCGATCAGCGCCATGCCGGTGACGGCGGAAAACTTCTCGCCAAGCTTCGGCACGAAGCGCCGGGCCAGCACGCCTTGGGTGAAAATGGAGACGAGGCCGATGTTGACGAAGATCAGCGTGAGGTCGCGCGGACTGTAGTGGAGAGCGTCGGCCGTGAAAAAGCTGATGACCGACTCGAAGAAGCTGAAGCCGAAGGTCACCACGAAGCCCACGAGGTTGACGCGGCGGATGGCGGCGTCGGGCTGCTGGAAGAGGGAGTGGAGCGGATTGCGCTCGCGCAGGGTGGCGGCGGCCCCGCCGCGGGCCTCGGGCGGCAGCGTCTCGGTGAAGCGGGTCTGCACCCAGAGCAGGTTGATCAGGCACAGGGCGAAGGCGATGGCGGCCGGCACGCTGAACGGATGCACGCCGAAGGCCGCGAGGCCGGGCCAGCGGTCGAGCAGGTTGAACCCCGCGGTCAGGCCGCCGATGGCGGGGCCGGTGAGAAATCCCAGCCCGAAGGCCACGCCCACGATGCCCATGCCCTTGGCGCGGTTTTCTCGGGAGGTGACGTCGGAGACGGCGGCGATGGCGACGGCGATGTTGCCGCCCATGATGCCGCCGAGGATGCGGCCGGCGAAAAAGAGCACGAAGTTGCCGCTGAAAAAGAGCAGCAGGTAGCTGAACGCGTTGCCCGCGATCGTGAGCAGCAGCACGGGCCGGCGGCCGATGCGGTCGGAGCGGGCGCCCCAGACCGGCGAAAAGAGGAACTGCATCAGCGCATAGACGGAGCCGAGGGCCCCGGCGAAGAGCGCGCCGGTGGCCAGGTCGGAGGCGTGGGCGGCGTGGGCGAGCGCCTCCAGGTGGCGGATGAGGGTGGCGAACAGGCCGCCCTCGGCCTCGCGGTTCACATACCATTCCAGCATGGCCGGGCCGACCGGGAAGAAGATCGAGAAACCGATCAGGTCGATGTAGAGCGTCAGGAAGATGACGCCCAGGGAGAGGGGCTTGGCGGGTTGGGCTGGCGTGGCGGAACTCACAAAAGCCGCCAAGTTGAGCGATTCCGGGCCGCGCGCAAAGCCTGTTTCCGGCCCGGGCGGCGAAGGCTCACCCCAGCAACGGTTTCACCCGGGTGGTGAGGGTGGCCACGTCGAAGGGCTTGGGCAGGTAGCCGGCGATGCCGAGGTCGGCGCACCGCTGCATGATTTCGCCCTCGCTGTAGCCGCTCATGATGACGACCTTCAGGTCGGGGCGGTTTTCGCGGAGCCGGCGCAGGGTCTCCTCGCCGGAAAGGCCGGGCATGGTGAGGTCGAGGAGCACGAGATCGAGCGGGCCGGTGTGGTGGCAGAGCAGCTCGAGGGCGGCGGTGCCGTCGTCGGCGGTCAGGGCGGTCACGCCGAGCATGGTGAGCGCCTGCTGGCCCACGAGCCGCACCGACTCCTCGTCATCGACGATGAGCACCGTGCCGCGCAGTGAACCGGGAATGGGGGCGAAGGGGGCGGCGGTGTCGGCGGCCCTGGCCTGGGTCGCCGGCAGGAAGAGCCGGAACGTGGTCCCGCGGTTGGAGGCGGATTCGACGAAGAGGGCGCCGCCGTGGCTCTGCACGATGCCGAGCACCGCCGCGAGCCCGAGCCCGCGGCCCGAGAACTTGGTCGTGAAAAACGGCTCGAAGATGCGGGCGAGCACCTCCGGCGGCATGCCGCTGCCGTTGTCGCTCACCTCCAGGCCGAGGTAGAGCCCGGCGGGACGCTGGGGCGACTGGATGGCCTCCTCGAAGAACGCGGCGGTGAGTTCACGCGTGAAAGTGCGGACGCTGACGACGCCGTCGGTGCGCTGGTCCATCGCGTCGGCGGCGTTGATGACGAGGTTCATCACGATCTGGCGCAGCTGCGTGGCGTCGCCCAGGACCGCGGGCGCCTGGCCGTCGAGCTGCAGGTCGAGGCGCACGCGCTTGCCGACGCTGATCTCGAGCAGGGCGGCGGTGTCGCGGATGAGCTCGGAGAGGTTGACCGGGGCGGTGAGCACGGTGGCGCGGCCCGCGTAGGCCAGCATCTGCGAGCAGAGGTCGGCCGCTCGTTGGGAGGCGCGCTCGATCTGGGCGAGCTGCCGTCGGACCTTATGGTTCTCGGGCAGGTCGAGCGCGGCCAGCGAGGCGTTGCCGAGGATGGAGGTGAGGATGTTGTTGAAGTCGTGGGCGATGCCGCCGGCGAGCACGCCGAGGCTCTCGAGCTTCTGGGCCTCGAGCAGCTTGCGTTCGAGCTGGCGCTTGTGCTCCGCGGCGGCCTGCCGGTCGGTGATGTCGGTGGAGATGCCGCAGATCGCGTAGGGTTTGCCCTGTTCGTCGAACAGCGGGAACCGGTGCGAAAGGTAAACGGAACCGTCGGATTCCTCGCCTGATTTGGATTCGAATTCGACGGGCCGGCCTGCGGCCAGCACCTGCGCGTCCATCTCCCGGTAATGCTGGACTTGTTTGGCGGTGACGAAGTCCTCGTCCTTGTGGCCGATGATCTCCTGATGGGACCGGCGGCTGTAGTCGCAAAACGCCTGGTTGCACAGGAGGAAGCGGCCTTCGAGGTCCTTGAGAAAGATCAGCGCGGGACTGTGGTCCAGGATGGCCTGCAGGCGGGCCTCGCTGGCCCGGAGCTGGCGGGTGCGTTCCTGCACGATCTGTTCGATCTGGGCGGTGCGCTGCAGGAGATTGTTCACGAACAGCGCCAGCAGGGCCGTGATGGCAAGGCCCGCGCCCAGAACGACCCCGGGCAGGCTTGACCGGTTGCTTTCCGCCCAGCCGGCGTTCTGGCGGACAACCATTTTCCAGGTGCGCCCACCGAGCATCAGGGTGGTATTCAGGTCAGCAAGGTCCTCGGTCGGGGGCAGGGCCAAGGTGGGCGCGGTCTGGCGCAGGGGTTCCTCGCCGGCGAGATTGGCGTAGAGCAGCTGCGGCTTGGCCCCGTCGCTGACGTCGAAATAGTAGGTGTCGAGCGCCTCGTTGGTGGTCAGCTGGTGCGACTGGGCGAGCATGGTCTGGACGAGGAAGACGCCCTGCAAAAATCCCTCCACGGAGCTGCCGGCGACTTCCTGGCGCCAATAGGGCAGAACAAAAACGACACCGGATTCGCTCTGGGAGGAGTCGGACTGG
>JAUPWC010000070.1 GCA_030916665.1 Verrucomicrobiota bacterium | reverse complement strand
GCCGATGAAGTCCATCAGCCGCGAGGGGCTGGCCGGATCCCACACCAGCGTGATGTCGTACTCGCCGAGAGCCTGGCTGCCGAACTGGGGAACATAGGAGCGGTCCACAGGGCTGGCGCCCACGCGAATCGTCGCATAGCCGCCGGCGGTGGTGCGCGAAACCTCACCGCGATACCAGCCGTGCGCCTTGGGGGTCAGCCCCACCATGCGCAGGACATCACCCAGCGAGCGCTTGAAGTCTTCCCCGCTTCGCTTACGGGTCTTCAAGTTCTGCCACGCCACTAGGCCGTCGCGCAGAAAGCGGTGCGCAGGGGCGGCGGTGGCGTGAAGGGCTTCGCGTACCGCGGCTACCGCGTCCTCGCCGGCGGCCTGGGCGGCGGCGGCAACATCGACAACGCGCGGCACGAACTCGCTGAAGTCGTCGCCGGATGGCGGCTCGACTTCCTGAAGGACGCCCCCGGCGCGCAGCACGCTCAAGAAGTGGACCGCCAGGGGCTCGTCACGCTCTTCGATCCGCTGCAACACCCGCGCCTTGCTGGCCTCATCGCAACTCAGGGATTCCACCTGGGCCCTGAGACGGTCCCGTTCGGCCAGCAGGGCCGCCTCGGCTTCCTCGGTGATCGCCCGTAGCTTGTCGATGGCCAAGTCGAAGCGGTCGCGGCGGGGGGTCTCCACGATCTGGCGGATCCGCTCCCCCAGGTCTCGCGCCAGGTCGTCGTTGTAGACGGCCCGCAGCCGCGCCGCACCCTCCTCGGCCTCCCCGTGGGCTTTGTCGAAGTTGCCCTTAGCCGTCTTGATCGCCTTCAGAATGCGGTCTTCATATCCGGCGTCCTCCAGGCCGCGCGCGGCGATGAAGTCTCTTGCCGCGGCGATGTTCCCTCTGGTCAGGTAGCCCGAGACCACCTGGTCTGGGTCGCGCGACTCCAGCAGCGCACTGACCTCGGCCGGGGTGGGTTCGCGCTGGGGACGGCCCTGCTCGTCGCGGGAGATTTCGAACAGCTCCAGCAGCGCCGCATTCAGGACGTCCTCCACCGAGTGGGCGGCAGGGTCGACGTCATCGGCGCGCAGCCATTGCACGAGGTTGACCACGGCGGCGTCACCGACCGAGTGCACCGGCGGGCTGCTGGGTGCTTGTGCCAGCGCCCGCTCCAGGTCGTCGGTGACTGCCATGTCTTTCAGATCACCGCCGGTGAGGATGGCACGCCGCACCGTGAGCAATCGCGAGAGCAGGTCCCCGGCCTCACGCAGAAGATCGTCCAGCTGAATCTTCACCGGGCCGTCGATCGCGCGGCGCTGCCGCTGCTGAGGTGTGCTGACCGCGGCTTCGGCGTCAGCCAGAATTCGTTCGCGGTCACCGGGGTCGCGCAACCGGTCGACGAACTCTTCGATCTGGGCCCATTCCGGGTCCGAGGCGCTGGAGATCCCCTGAGCGGTCAGCGCCGCCGCCCGCGAGAGGGCATCAGCCAACGGTTGACCTTCTCGGCACAAGTGCCGCAACACCTTTGAGCCGCGCTGGAACTTCAGTGTCTTATCGGGCAGCCGCTCGAGATGCTGGGCCGCTCCGGCGCCCAACTCAGCCCACCTACCCGCCATCTCCTCCGCGCTCGGACCGGAGGGGGGTTGGCGGCGACCGTGACCACGCTGCACGGCTGCCGCCGCCGCATGGAGTACATCGCGCAGTGAGGAGTCGGTCAGCGCGGCGTCGGCCGCATCCAGCAGGGACTGCAGCCCTAGCGGGGCATATCCCAGCCGCAGGCCGGCGCGCAGGGCGGCGGCCAGGAGCAGCAGCGACTCGTTGGTGTCGAAGGCCTTGATGTCGGCATCTGAGGGCAGCAGGGACAACTCGATGGCCGACGGTCCACAGTTGGCGGCGGCGCAGGCGAACAGCAGCAGTTGTTGGCGGGCTTGGGTTTCCTCCGCAGCTTTGGCCAGGTAGTAGGCGAGCGCCTCACGACCCTCCAGGAGAAGACGGCCGATGACCGGCGGATCGCCCTCGTCCCAAGGCCACTCATCGAGGGAGGCCGTGGACTCTGCGGGCTTCTCCGCCGCTGGAGTAGCCGGCGACTCTTTCACCGTCGGCGAGGATTTCCGAGCAGTCACCTCCGTCGGCGTCGTCGCCACCTTCGACACCGCAGAGACGACCTCCCGTTGCGGCGGGGTCGTGACGGGGGAAGACGGCGGTGTCGGTTCCGCGGGCGGGGCGGGCGCGGTTACCGCCTCGACGGGCTCCGCCGGGGTTGCCGTCGAGCCGGCGGCGGTCGGGGCCGAGGAGTTATCGGCGGGCAGGGGCGGCGCCGGCGGCGGGGTGGCCTCGGCTTCCTGATCCGCAGGCCCGGAGGGCGTCTGCTCCTCGGGGACGGCAGGTTCGGGCTCATCGACGGTGGCGGTGTCGGGCTCGGGGACGCCGGTGGTCGTGGGCGGTGGGGCCGGCTGGACGCCGGCGGCCTCTTCAACCTCCTCGACAGAGGTGAACCCGTGCACAGCGAGTTGGGCGGCGATCTTCTCGGTTTGGCCTGCTTTGCGGAGCAGGTCGATCATCTGCAACGCCAGCACGGCGTTGCTGCGACGTTCCGACTCGTGCTGGGCGCGTTCCTCCGATAAGGCGCGCAGGTGATCCAGCACCGCGGGCAGGGTCGTGTGATCTTCGATTCCCGCGGCCACCGCTTCGTCGAGCACAGTTTGCGCGGCGTCTGACCAGTTGTCCGGGCTTTCCCCGAGGGTGGCGGCGGGGGTGCCTTGCTCGATGGCATCGGCGGCGGCCCGCAGTTGCCCAACGAGGGCCGGGGCTTGCTCGAGAAGGGCGGCCGCCCGGTCCTGCAAGTCTTCTAAGTCGACCGCTTCGACTTCGTCGTCGGCGGCGTCGTCGCTCTCGGCATCATCTCCCTCGGCGTCGTCGTGCGCCGCCTCGGAGAACTCATCCTCCTCGGGGAGCTCATAGTGCGATCCGCGCTCGACTGCCTCCAGCAGCTCCTCCAGGCGGTCTCGAACCGGGCCGGCATCGGCGAGGTGGTTATCGTCAGCCAGGGCGTGCAGCATGGCGAGGCCGCCGGTGGGGCCTAGCTGCAGGCCAGCCATCTCAGCGTGGAGAACAAGCACGTCAACGTCGGGGTCGTCGACCTCGGCCGGATTCAGCAGGAACTCCCAGGCGTGGGCCAGGGCATGGGCGAACGCGCCGTGGCGCTTCATGATGGCGACCCGCACGCTGCGCATCGCCTTCCCATTGCCACGTTTAAGTTCGGCGTAGTTGACCTTGGCGATCTTGGCCCACTCCCGGCCCACCTGCGGGTTCGCCACAATGCGAAGAAGGTCGGCGTCAGTGAGATCTTTCAACGACGCCCTAGTCCCCATGTCCGCCATGCGCTCCGCCTCCCCTGCCGCTCACGTTCCGGCCAGATGCTACCGGCCCACCCCGACGGTTTCGGGGGCCGCGGAGGATGCTTTTGCCCAGGATGTAGCCCCTGTTCGCGGCCCTGGGCTGCCTTCTATGAGCAGTTCGGGGGCACCCGCTCAAGCAAAGCGTGTACGTGCGGCCCAGCCCGCATTGAGCAGCCGCACATCGTCGAACGTGCTGTCCCCGCAGTGCCGCAGGGTCAACCGTCCCACTGGTAGAGGTCGCGGCAGGAGTTGGCCGCCCGATCGGTGCCAGCCAGGGCCGCCGCCCTCAGCATCCACTCGACATTCCGGATGCCCTTGGTCCTCAACGTTGGCACCGTGGCCCAGAATGAACCATCGAAGTGCGCAAACTGCCCCTGAGACAGCTGCAGGTGCGACGCTTCGGATGGACAGTCGAACGGCG
>JAUPWC010000069.1 GCA_030916665.1 Verrucomicrobiota bacterium | reverse complement strand
GCGCACTCGATGATTTCGGCGTCGGGGTTGAACCGGCGAATCATCGCCTCCAGTTCCTCGTCCCTCACGCCCTTCGACTTCGTGAGGAACACATAGGAAGCCCGCTTCAGGTGCTTGATGGGTTCGCGCAGGATGCCGCGCGGCAGCAGGTAGCCGTTGCCGAAAGGGTTGGTCTTGTCCACCAGCAGCAGGTTGAGCCGGCCCTTGAGCGGCAGGTATTGGAAACCGTCGTCGAGCACCAGCGTGTCGCAGCCGAACCGCTTGATCGCGAACGCCCCGGCCTTCACCCGGTCCTTGTCCACCAGGACGACGACGCCCGGCAGGTTGCGCGCGAGCATGAACGGCTCGTCGCCAGCCACCTCGGAATCGAGCAGCACGGTCTTGCCGTCGCTCACGATGCGCGGCGGGGCGTCCTCGGTGTGGTTGAGCCAGAACCACCATTTCTTCCAGAACGGCGGGGCCTTGCTCTTGTAGCCGCGGCTGAGGATGGCGACCTTGCGGCCGCGGTCGCGGAGGGCGCGGGCGAACTTCTCCACCACGGGCGTCTTGCCCGTGCCTCCGACGGTGAGGTTGCCCACCACGACGACCAGGCAGCCGAGCGGCTGGTCGCGCAGGATGCGCTTGCGGTAAAGCCACCAGCGCAGCTGCACAATCCCGCTGAAAAGATACGAGCACGCCTGCAGGAACGCCCCGAACACCAGCGCCGGCATGTCCTCGCGCCGGCCCATGATCACGTCGATGGCGAATTGCTCGAACTGCTCGGCCTTATGACGGAACCAACGGTTGGGCATGCACAAAATTGGCTTTGACGCTTGAAAGGGGTGGTTAGTCAGTGTGTGTTAGCTGCTGGTGTCCGCACATGCAACACCGGCCTCACTTTTCACCATGAGCTACAAACTCTTCATTCCCGGACCGATCGCGGTCTCCGAGAAAACCCTGCGCGCGATGGCCCAGCCGATGATCGGCCACCGCAGCACCGACTTCGTCGCGCTTTACCAGTCCATCCAGCCGGACCTGCAGGCCCTGTTCTACACCTCGGACCCGGTCTATATCAGCACGAGCAGCGCTTGGGGCATCATGGAAGGCGCCATCCGCAACCTCACCCAGAAGAAAGTGCTGTGCTGCATGAACGGCGCGTTCTCCGACAAGTGGCTCGACGTCGCCCAGCGCAGCGGCCTGGCCGCCGCCGGCCTGAAGGCCGAGTGGGGCCAGCCCGTCGATCCCGAGGCCCTCCGCAAGGAGCTCGCCACCGGCCAATACGACACCGTCACCCTCATCCACAACGAGACCTCCTGCGGTTGCATGAGCGACCTGCCGGCCATCGCCGCCGTGCTGAAGCAGTTCCCCGATGTCATCAGCATCGTGGACACCGTCAGCTCCTTCAGCGCGATGCCGATCAAGAAGGACGAACTGGGGATCGACGTCATCATCACCGGCTCGCAGAAAGCCCTCGCCCTGCCCCCGGGCCTCTCGCTCCTCACACCCTCGAAGCGCGCCCTCGCGCGCGCCGCCCTCTGCAAGACCCGTGGCTACTACTTCGACCTGCTCGAGTTCCAGAAGAACCACGAGGCCGGCATGACCCCCAGCACGCCGGTCATCCCGCTGATCTATGCCCTCAAGTCCAAGCTCGAGGACATCAAGGCCGAGGGCGCCAACACCCGCTACGCCCGCCACGCGCGTCTGAACAAGACGGTCCGCGACCACGTCCTCGCGAAGGGCTTCAAGCTCTTCCCCAAGGAGGGCTTCGGCTCCGTCTCGCTCAACTGCTTCGCCAACACGCTCAACGTGGACCTCGCCGCGTTGAACAAGATTCTGAAGTCGAAGCACCAGCTCGTCATCGACGGCGGCTACGGCAAGCTCAAGGGCCAGACCTTCCGCATCTCGAACATGGGCGACGAGACCGACGAGACCATCGCCGCGATGCTCAAGTCCCTCGACGCCGCGCTCGCGGAGCTGGGCGTGAAGTAACGCCGCCTCAATCGCAAACGATTCCCCCAGGTGCGCCGAGTGATCGGCGCGCCTTTTTGTTTGGTTGTAGGCCGGGGTCTCCGAACCCCGCCTCGAACGTGCTATTGCTTTCGATAGGAGGGGTTCGGAGACCCCGCCCTACACTCGCGCATTCACCTGCATTTTCCCTCGCGCGCCCGCGCGTGCGCGCAACTCGCGTAAAAAAGTATTGCTTGTAATTCCTCGTGGCGCCGCCTAACCGCTCGGCCCCACATGAAGACACTGGTCATCGCCGAGAAGCCTTCCGTCGCCGCCGACTTGGCGCGCGCGCTCGGCAAAGTTCCCAAGAAAGGCGACCACTACGAGAACGACGAATATGTCATCTCGTCGGCGGTCGGCCACCTGGTGGGACTTCAGATGCCCGAGGACATCGACAAGAAGAAATACGGCTTCTGGCGGCTCGAGACCCTTCCGATCATTCCCGAAGAGTTCGAGCTCATGCCCCTGCCGGAGGGCAAGGAGCGCTTCGCCCAGCTCAAGAAGCTCATCGCCCGCAAGGATGTCACCGCCGTCATCAACGCCTGCGACGCCGGCCGCGAGGGCGAGCTGATCTTCACTTATAT
>JAUPWC010000068.1 GCA_030916665.1 Verrucomicrobiota bacterium | reverse complement strand
GCGCGCTCCGCTTCCTTGCGCGCTTCTTCCGCACGGCGATCAGCCTCTTCGCGCTCGGCATCGTTCGTCGCTGCCATTGCGGCGCGCTCGGCCTCGCGCTCGGCCTCGGCCCGTGCGCGTTCAGCGGCGGCAGCACGTTCAGCCGCAGCTCGTTCTTCGGCCGCCGCCCGTTCGCGTTCGGCTTTCAGCCGGGCATCGCGTTCGGCGACATAGGCGTTGCCGATGCCTTCAACCTTGCGCTTGGCGCCTTCGACCAGATCGATCAGCGCGTTCTTCTCGGCGTCGACCAGGCGCCCGGCGACAAGGTAGGGGTCTTTCACTTCCTTGTGGGTCGCGTTGATGTGGGCAATCTGAGCACGATAGATTTTCACCAGGTCGCCGCAGCGACCAAGGGAGTCGTCATCGGTCGCGCTGGCCCGACCGGCGGCGTCAACCGTATCGTAAAGACGAATGAGAAAATCGTGCCGGTCCGCCAGCAAGGCAGATTTGAATTCAACCGGTATCAGTTCTTCCAAAGGCGGCTTGTTATGACCGATTCCGGCGCGTGCACTGGCGGCGTTCTCGCCGGGCAGAAGGGCCGGTTCTTCCTTGACGGCTTGGACGATAGGCATGTTGGGTGGTGTCCTTTCGGCTTAAAACGGGAGAGGTTCGTCGGTGGAAAGCGGATCGTATTTCCGCCCCACCTTGGCGTGCGCGCTCTCGGGGGCGTGCTTGCGGGCCCACTCGCGGCGGTTGATCAGGAACTGGTATTCCTGCTCGGTCAGCACGTCGGCGGCGCAGGTTGGCCAGACACGGTCAAAGTCGACCGGCTCGCCGTCGAACGTCGCCTGCCAGCGGTGCGAGCGGTCCAGTTCCTCGCCGGTGACGGGATCGTGCGGCGGGCCGAACCAAATCCTGACCGCGCCCTTGACGGTCCCGGCGCCGACCCGGCAGCGATAGTATCCCGCCACCGGCGTTGAGACGTCGATGCCGCCAGTCGCCGCGACTGTGCCGCGCTGGTTGTAGGTGATGTCGGGGCGGCTCAACGATTCCTCCGAATGATCACCGCCAGCGCCACGACCGGCGCCCAGATCAGGACCGCCGCGCCGATCAGCGCGAAGGCGGTAAAGGGATCGCTCAAGGGCGCTTCGCGCGCGCCAGGATGGGTTGCGAATAGCCACGCGGCCGCGCGGTCGCCGCAGGCGATAGCGGCCAGGCAGAACGCCACAGAGAACGCGAACAGCCTCATGCGAGCCACGCGGACGCAAGGATGGCGACGGACAGGGCACCAAGGCCAACGCACATGATGCGGGTCGAAAGTGATGCGCGGCCCGTGGGCTCGGACATGGGAACGAGCGGGCCGTAAATGTGCTGGCGGCGCGCCTCGATCATCTGCGGCTTGGGCGACCAGCTATCGTGCCCGGTGGTGTGGAAGCGGCGGCTCATTCCGCTGCCTCCGCATATTCGACGTCGGGCATGGTGTTGATGGGGTCCGCAACTCCACTGGCCCGACGCCACTCCTGCCAAAGCTGGCGGAGAAGCCTTTTTTCCATATAGCGCTTGGAATCGTTGTGGATGTGGATCGGGCTCAGGCGCCCTTCCAGATTGTCCTTGTTCGGCGTCCCGCCATTCTTCTTCGCGGCGGCCACTAGATCAGCGGCACGCGCGGCGTATTCACCGGCCTCGTTCTTCGCCTGCATGAAGCGCTTGCGGTCGAGATAGACCTGGCCAAGTTCGCCGATGGCAAAGTCGCTACCGTCGATCTTCTTGCCGTCCTCGCCCTTCTCATTGCGGACCTGAGCCTTGATGAGACATCCACCGATGTTCCACATGAGCGAGCGGCGCTCAGCATCGTAGCCATGGTCAAGCGCGTCGGCGCCGGCCACCTTCCGCTGGCGACCGCCATGGATCACCGCTAGGCCCATGCGCTTCCACAGCGCCGAAACGGACTTGTACCCGCCGGGCGCGGCGGCGCATTCGCCGACGATGGCGGCAAGCGAGACGTCGCCCAGACCGGAGACGCCCTTGGCCCATGCATAGACCGGCAGGTTGCGGGCGCGCTTCGCCAGTTCCTTCTCGGCCTCAAGCTTGGCGGCATCGAGCGGGCCCATTGCCACCAGCATCGGACCAAGCCACCCGCGCAGCGGATGCACCGGGTTGCGCTTCACGTCGGCCCACAGCTTCGCGGCCTTGACCTTGTCGCCTTCCACGCTGCGGCGGCAAACCGCCTGAGCCTGAAGCTCAAGGCGCTGCCGGGCGCGCAGCATGTCTTGGCGGAAGCGCCATTTCTCGACGATGGCCGCAAGGTTGGGGTCTTGGTCCGGGAGGGGCGAGCTAATGTTGGGCGGAATGCTACCACTGGCCCCTCCCGATGCGGGTTCTGCGAGGTCGGTCGCGGATTGGGCTTCGCTGCGCAGTTGGCCCTCGCAGATTTGGTCGCTGACGGCGGCGAATCCTTTCTGGGTTTCGTCCGCGGATTGGCCGCCGTCAGCATTTGGTTCCGCGCCCGCGATGAAGTCATGGGCTTCGCGTCGGGTCTGGCGGGCGCGGGGTTTGGTTCCGGTGGGGGCAGCCGAAAATTGGGGTCCGTCCTTGGTGTGGCCCCGACCGGATAAGGTTTCCTCGTCGCGTCCTCCGATAGGGTTG
>JAUPWC010000698.1 GCA_030916665.1 Verrucomicrobiota bacterium | reverse complement strand
ACGACAAGAAACTCATCACCGCGCCGCTCAAGACGGACAAGATGCCGCCCGGCATCCCCTACATCGTGGGCAACGAGGCGGCGGAGCGCTTCAGTTTCTACGGCATGCGCGCGATCCTCGTCGTGTTCATGACACAGTATCTCATGAACTCCTCCGGCCAGCTCGACGTTATGTCGGAGCGCGAGGCGGCGGAGAACTATCACCTGTTTCTCTCGTTGAACTATTTCCTCCCCGTGTTCGGCGCGATCCTGGCCGACGCGTTCTGGGGGAAATACCGCACGATCTTCTGGCTCTCGCTCGTGTATTGCGGCGGCCATCTCGCCCTGGCCATTGACGACACGCGCCTCGGTCTGGGCATCGGCCTGGCGCTGATTGCCATTGGCTCCGGCGGCATCAAGCCCTGTGTCTCGGCGAATGTCGGCGACCAGTTTGGCGCGAGCAATCAGCCCCAGCTTTCGAAGGCGTTCAGCTGGTTCTATTTTGCGATCAACGCCGGCTCGATGATCTCGATCCCCCTCACGCCAATCCTGCTCAAATACGCCGGCCCCGGCTGGGCCTTCGGCGTGCCCGGCATCCTGATGGGCATCGCTGCGGTCATCTTCTGGATGGGGCGCTACAAGTTCGTGCATATCCCGCCCCCGGGCCGCTCGTTCTTCCGCGACAACTTCAACCGCGAGGGCCTCACGATCATCGGCCGCATCGCCGTCATCTATGTGTTCGTGGCGATCTTCTGGTCGCTGTGGGACCAGAGCGGCGGTGAGTGGGTGCTGCAGGCCGAGAAGATGGACCGGCAGGTGGCGCTCTTCGGCTGGAACTTTGAGATTCTTTCTTCGCAGATCCAGACCCTCAACAGCGTCTTCATTCTCGTGGGCATCGTCTTCTGCCCCTACGTGCTGTATCCGTTTATCAACCGGTTCTACCGGCTGAACGAGCTGCGCAAAATGGGCATCGGTCTGGTCGTGACCGCCGCGTCGTTCCTGATCAGCGCCTGGATCGAGTCGCGGATCACCGCCGGGTTGAAGCCCAGCATTGCCTGGCAGGTGCCGGCCTACGCGCTGCTCTCGCTCGGCGAGGTCATGGTTTCGGTCACGTCGCTGGAGTTTGCCTACACGCAGGCGCCGAAGCGCATGAAATCCATCATCATGGTGCTCTACCTTTGGGCGATTTCCGCGGGCAACCTGATCACCGCGTTCGTGCACAAGTTCATCGCCAACGAGGACGGCAGCTCGAAGCTCCCGGGCGCGACGTTCTATGTGTTCTTCTCGGTGCTGTGCTTCGTCACCGCGATCGTTTACGCCTTCGTCGCCAAGTTCTATAAGGAGAAAACCTTCCTGCAGGACGAAGCGCCTGCTCCTGCCAACACCTGAATCTTTTTCGCTATGGCCACCCGACTCCCCATCACCAAAACGCCCAAGGTCTATGTCGGCGGCGCGTTCATCCGCTCCGAGAGCGCGCGCACCTTCCCGCTCAAGGACGCCACGGGCGCGTTCTTCGCCAACATTCCGCAGTGCACGCGCAAAGACCTGCGCAACGCCATCGAGGCCGCCGCCAAGGCCGGCCCCGGCTGGGCGAAGCGCACGCCCTACAACCGCGGCCAGATCATCTACCGCCTCGGTGAGATGATCGAGGCCCGCAAGGCCGACATGGCCGACGCGCTCCTGCTGGGCGGAGCCTCGAAAGCCGCGGCGGCGAAGGAAATCACCGCGACCATCGACCGGCTCATCTACTACGCCGGTTGGGCCGACAAATATGAGCAGGTGCTGGGCAACGTGAACCCCGTCGCCTCGCCGCACTTCAGTTTCACCGTCACCGAGCCCATGGGCATCGTGGGCGTGCTCGCGCCCGACGAGGCGCCGCTACTGGCACTCGTCTCGCTGTTTGCCCCGGCCATCACCGCCGGTAACACCGTCGTCGCGCTCGCCTCGTCCGCGCAGCCCTATCCGGCCATCGTGCTCGGCGAGATGCTCGCCACGAGCGACCTGCCCGGCGGCGTGGTCAATCTGCTCACCGGCTTCCGCAAGGAAATCGTGCCCACGCTCGCCACGCACACCCACCTTCGCGCCATCACCGGCGTGGCCAACGCCGACGAACGCAAGACCCTCAAGCTCGGCGCCGCAGAGAGCGTGAAACGCGTGAAGCTCCTCAAGGCCGAGGAACCCATCGACTGGTTCTCCGACAAGGCCCAGGGCCTCTACGACCTGCGCGACACCCTCGAGTTCAAGACCACCTGGCACCCGGTGGGAGCGTGAGCTTCGGCTTGCGTCCCGTTGTGAAACACCCATGTTTCACAACGCCATGAAGACCGCCAGTGTCCGCCAGCTCCGCACGGAGTTCCCGAAGGTCCGCGACATGATCGAGCGGGAGGGGGAGGTTGTCGTGACCGAGCGCGGGCAGGCGGCCTACATCATCCGGCCTTATACTCCGCCCAAGAAAAACCGGACAAAAAAGCCGGAACGCATTGATTATTACGCCCGACTCCTGAGCTACATGCCCAAACCGATTTCCGCAGAGGCTTCGCGGGCGATGGATGCAGATCGCGATGACCGGTGAGGTTTATATCGATTCCAGCGCGTTACGGCAGCTCTATGCGCATGATACCCGTTCGGCTGCCATGGCGAAGTGGCGGTTCAGGCATCCCGGTGCTCTGATCCTGACTCGTTTCACCAGGGCCGAATTGGTAAACTCAATGGCGTCAGCCGTATTCCGTGGGGACATAACGGAAGCTGCGTTCTCGACGTTCCAGCAGGTCTTTGCCCGCGATCTGCAGGCTGACGATTTGCGTCTGATGGACGTGCCATGGCGAGCAGTCATGGACCTCACGGCGGAACTGAGCGAGCAGCACACGACGCGGATTGGCACGCGCGCTTTGGATGTGCTGCATGTCGCCTCGGCCATGGAGCTTGGTGCGCGGCAGTTCCTGACCTACGATATTCGGCAAGCCAAACTCGCTGTCGCCTGCGGCCTGAAGATGATCCAACCATGAACCCTCTTCGCACCCAATCGTCGGCTGCTGACACAAACAAGCAGATGCTCCTCATCTGGTGGATTGTCTGGGTGGCGATCTTGGGCGGTCTGATTGTGATCTATCTGTTCCTCGGGCGCGGGCCGGTGAAGCCGGTGGCGGAGAAGGATGTGCTCAAGCATCTCGTCGGGCTCGTGCCGCTCTTCGTGAGCATCGTCATCCGCTGGCTCGTGCTGCCGCGCTTCGACAGCCTGCAACGGGCGTTCCCGATCTATGTCGTCGGCTTGGCGCTGGCGGAAGCGTGCGGCATTCTCGGCATTTTCCTCGGCGGGCCGTTTCGCGACGACCTGTTCGTGCTCGGGGTGCTGGGCGTGACCCAGTTTGTGCCGATTTTCGCCCGGCAGTTGACGAAGCCGAAGGGGCAGGGGTTCATTCCGAACAACTGACGTTTCGCTGGATCGCCACGACCTGCTGCGCAGGTCTCGCGATGACAAGGCGGGTCAGGCGCTGAGCTTCCCGGTCTCGGCCAGGCGCTCGATGAAGATCCAGCAGCGTTTCGTCTGCGTCTCGACGGTCTTGGCGTCGGTGATGTAGCGGATGATCTGCCGGCGGATGGCGACGCTGTGCGCCAGCCAGCGCTCGCGGAGCTGCGGGCGGTTCTGGAAGGCGCGGGCCAGTTCGGCGGGCAGCTCGGGTTCGCGCGAGGCGGTGTCGGGGGCGAGCGTGAAGTCCACCGTGTCGCCCGCGTCCACGCCGGCGCCGCGCAGCAGCTCGGCCTTGAAGGCCAGTTTGTAGTGGCCGCGCTTGCCGGGCAGAAGCGTCACGCGGTCGAGGTCGTCGTTGAAACGGAGCAGGGCGTTCAGCCCGAGGCCGCCGCCCTTGATGTCGGCACGGGGCAGGCCGAGCGCATCCACGGCGCGCTTCGGCAGGTCCACCCAGCGCACCATCGTTACTTGGTAGAGCTTCGCCCGGAAGGCGGTCGGTTTCGTTTTCGCCATGCGATTTGTCATCGTCCTTTAGCTCTTAACCGGTAACCGGGCCGTGGCGCGGCCCTACGCATGGTCGCGGCGGCGCAGGAAGCGGGCGATCTCGCGCGCCGTGGGCATGCCGCTGGCGGTGCCGTGACGCGTGACGGCCAGTGCGGCGACGGCGTTGGCGAAATGGGCGGCCTCGAAGACGTTTTTGTTGAACTTCACCAAGCCGGCCGCAAAGCCGCCGACGAAGGCGTCGCCCGCGCCGGTCGTGTCCACCGGGTCCACGCCGTGCGCGTTGACGCGCGCATAGACGTCGGGCTGCGAGACGAAGCAGCCGCCGACGCCAAGCGTGACGATGACGATGGGCACGTTGAAGGTGCGGCAGAGCGTGTGCAGGCGGTCGGGCGCGAGGCGGAGGAGCGCCTCGGTGGTGAAATTCTTCAGGCCGCTGCGGGGCGAGCGGTTCACGAGGGCGACGAACTCGGCCTCGTTGGGGATGAGCACCTCAACGTGGCGGAGGATGGCGAGGTCCACCTTGGCGTGCATGGGCGCAGGGTTGAAGATCGTGACCGCGCCCTGGCGCCGCGCGGTGCGCAGGACGTGCGCGGCGGTCTTCATGTCGCTCTCCGCCTGGCAGACGACGACCTCGGCGCCGGTCAGCGGGCGGACCGGCACGTCGCGGACGTGGAGCGCGAGGTTGGCGCCGAGCGCCACGAGGATCTGGTTCTGGCCCGCGGAATTGATCGCGATGGAAGCGACGCCGGTGGGCTCCTTTTTCTTCACCACGAATTCCGCGCGGACACCGTGCTGCCGGGCAAAATCCCGGGCCCCCGTGCCGGCCGCGTCGTGGCCGATGGCGCCTATGAACAGAGTGGGCACGCCCGCCTGGGTGGCGGCGACGGCCTGGTTGAAGCCCTTGCCGCCGGCGCCGGGCCGCAGGTCGGCGGGCAGGGTTTCGCCCGGTCGGGCAAATTCCGCGACGTAGAAGGAGAGATCCTGGACATAACTGCCGACGATGACGACGCGGGGCTTCATGCGTGGAGGCGGAAAGCCTTCAGCGTGCGGAGCCGGCTGCGGCGGGTAAAGGGGTTTTTCGTCGCAGCCGAATTTTTAACACGTGGCGAACTTCCGCCCGACGGGGCGCTCCGACCGCTCGTCCAATCCGCCGTGTGCGGCCCGGGCCGGCCCCGGCACCATGGCGCCATGTCATCCGCTGTCACCACCGCGCCCGTCGTCTCCCTGTCCCGACGGGACGGTCTTGCCCCGGGCCGGGGTGGCGTGGTTCGCTCCGCGGCGATGACCGCCGACCCTGAGGCCAAGTTGGAGCGCGCCAAACACCGGCTCTACGTGCTCGGCCAGGCGTCCGGCTGGGGCGGCCTCCTTGGCATGCAGCTGCTGATGCAGGATGCGGTGGACTCCGCCAGCCGGACTTCGCTCCACGACCGGTCCATTCTGGCCATGATCATCCTGCAGGGCCTGCTGCTCACGCATTATTCCCGGCCGCTGATCAGGCGCTGGGGCTGGTTGCAGCTGGGTTGGGCGTCGCTGCTGCCGCGGGTGCTGGGCCTGGCGTTCGTGATGTCGCTGGTCTGGACGGTGGTCGGCTTCGGCTACATCTACGGCGTGCTGGGCGAGCCCTGGCACTCGGATAAGCTCACGATCACGCTCGGCATGACCGCCTCGACGTTCAACGGCGCGCTGCTTTTCTGCGGCTGGTTCAGCCTCTATTTCATTTACCACACCTTTGAACGCCTGCGCCGCATGCAGCTGGAGCAGCTCCGGCTCGCCGCCAGCGTGAAGGAGGCCGAACTCCGTGCCCTCAAGTCGCAGGTCAATCCGCACTTCCTGTTCAACTCCCTCAACAGCCTGCGCGCGCTGATCGACGAGGATGCCCCGCGCGCCCGCGAGTCGGTCACCCGCCTCGCCAACATGCTGCGCTATTCGCTCCAATCGGGCCAGCAGGAGACCGTGCCGCTTGAGGAGGAGATCCGCATCGTCGAAGACTACCTCGCGCTCGAACTGATCCGCCACGAGGACCGCCTGCGCGTGCGGTGGAACGTGAGCGACGAGGCCCGCGTCCATTCCGTGCCGCCCATGCTGCTCCAGACCCTGGTCGAGAACGCGGTCAAATACGGCATTTCCACGCGCCGCGAAGGCGGCGAGATCGCCATCGGCGCCGCGCTGGAGGGCGAGGACCTGCACATCCGGGTGAGCAATCCCGGCGACCTCGCCGCCCCGCCCAGCGCCGCCGCCGCCAAGGCCGGTTCCTCGACCGGCGTGGGCCTGCGCAATGCCTCGGAAAGGCTGCAGCTGCTCTTCGGCGACCGGGCCCGCCTCAGCCTCGTCGCCGAATCCGCCGGCAGCGTGACCGCCCATGTGCTCATTCCCACGGCTTCTGGCCGCGCCTCCCGATGAAAGCCCTCCTGATCGACGACGAACGCCTCGCGCGCAACGAGCTCCGCCGCCTCCTCGCGGCCCATCCCGACATCGAGATCGGCGGCGAGGCCGTCGATGTGGAGGACGCCGTGCAAAAGGTCGCCGAACTCAAGCCCGGCTTGCTGTTCCTCGACGTGCAGATGCCCGGGGCCGATGGCTTCAGCCTGCTGGAGCGGCTCGAGCCGCCGCTGCCGGCCGTAATTTTCACGACCGCTTACGACGAGTTTGCCGTGAAGGCCTTCGAGTTCAACGCGCTCGACTACCTGCTCAAGCCCGTCGATCCCAACCGCCTGATCGCCGCCCTGGAGCGTTTGCGCGCTCGCGAGACCGCGCCCGCCGGCTCGGTCTCCCCGCTGCCGGCCACGCGGCTGACGTTGGAAGACAAGGTCTTCGTGCGCGAGGGCGACCGCTGCTGGTTCGTGCCGGTGAAGAGCATCCGCCTGCTCGAATCCGAGGGCAACTACACGCGCTTGCACTTCGACGATCACAAACCGCAGCTTTTCCGCTCGCTCACGGCGATGGAGGAGCGGCTCGATCCGAGGAATTTTTTCCGCGCCAACCGCAAGCAGGTCATCAACCTCACCTGGGTCGAGGGCAT
>JAUPWC010000697.1 GCA_030916665.1 Verrucomicrobiota bacterium | reverse complement strand
TACTACGGCGTGTGAGGGGTAGGGCCAGTCTCTGACTGGCCGTTGCGCTGCGAACGTGAAAGCGGCCGGTCGGGGACCGGCCCTACGCGGTCTGCCTGTTCCACAAGGCCCGCGTCAGCACGATGTGCCCGAACAGAGCTCCGCCCACGCAGACGGGGGCGATCAGTGCATACGGAAGATGAAAGGCCAGCAGGAGAGGCGGCTGCACGTTCCAGCCGAAGGGCACCGGGGCGGACAGGACGGCCACGCGCATGACATTCAGGAGGAGTGCGAATCCGACGATGTTGGCCAGCCGCGCGGCCCAACGCTGGCGGTTGGCCAGCGGCGCGCAAACGAGGGCGACAATGCCGCTGATGATGTCCCAGTTTTGGCCGGACCACGTCATCGTTTCCGGAATCACGCCCTGTTGGAACCACGAATGCAGCACCAGTTCGAGCGGCAGACGGAAACCTTGAAACCCCACCAGCGCCGCGAGCGGAATCGTGGCCGCGAGGCGTCCTCCGACCGGGGACAGGGCGAAGCCCGCGCAGAAGACGAGGATGGGTCCGAAGAAGAACGGCAGGCCGTTGAGTGGCAGGGAAGTCAGGCGACCGCTGGCGACGAGGGCCGAGAGGATGCCCAGCCAGATGCCGATCACCACCCCGGCCAAGGCCGTGACCTTCAGGGAGCGCCACGTGAGGTGGATGGCCAGCACCACGGCGTAGAGCACACCGAGCAAGATCGCCCCGAAGGCGAGCACCGAACCGGGGCTGGCGGGCGTGAAAGCCACCGGATCACTTCGCCAGCAGGCTGTGCCGTCGGCTGTAACCGAAATAGATGGCGAAGCCAAAGACCATCCAGACTGCCAGATTCAGCCAGGTGATGAGCGGCAGGAAATACATCTGGAGCGCGCAGCTGCCGATGCCGAGCATGGGCACGAGCGGCACCCACGGCGTGCGGAAGGGCCGGGGCAGGTCCGGGCGTGTGCGGCGCAGCACGAGAACGCCGGCACAGACCAGTGAGAAGGCCAGCATCGTGCCGATCGAGATCAGTTCACCCAGCAGATCGAGCGGGAAGAGGCCGGAGATGACGGCGCAGGAGATGCCGGTGATCCACGTCGTGATGTGCGGCGTGCCGTATTTCGGATGGATCTTGGCGAAAACCGGCGGCAACAGGCCGTCGCGCGACATCGCGTAGAAGATACGGGGCTGTCCAAGCAGCGAGACCAGGATCACGGAGGTCAGGCCGGCCAGCGTGGCGGCCTCGATCAGGTAACGGAAAAAGGCCGGCGCCTGGACCTGCTGCAGAGCGAAGATGAAGGGTGCGTCCACGTTGAGATCCTTGTAGTTCACCATGCCGGTCAGCACGAAAGACACGGCGATGAAGAGCACCGAGACGACGCCCAGCGTGCCCAGGAGGCCGATGGGCATGTCACGCTGCGGGTTCTTGGTCTCCTGGGCGGCGGCCGACACGCAGTCAAAGCCCACATAGGCGAAGAAGATGGCCGCGGCGCCGCGGAAGATGCCGCTCCAGCCGTATTCGCCGAAGGTGCCGGTGTTCTCGGGGATGAAGGGCACGAGGTTGGCCTTCGCGATTTCCGGATTTTTCAGCAGGAAACAGAGACCATAGCCCACGAGGGCGACGAGGACGCCGACCTTGATGATGACCATGAGGTCGTTGACCGTCGCGGACTCCTTGATGCCGATGTAAAGGACGTAGGTTAGCGCGAGGGAGATGAAGACCGCGGGCAGGTTGATGAGCGCCCCGGTGGTCACGATGCTGCCCCCGTTCACCGCCAGCGGTGCGCTGGAGAGCGCCACAGGCAGCGTGACTCCAAATTCGAGCGCGATGTCGCGCACGGCGCCGGACCAGCTCACGGCCACGGCTGCGCCCGAGAACAGATATTCGAGCACGAGACACCAGCCCACGACCCAGGCGAACAGTTCACCAAGGGTGGCATAGCTATAGGTGTAGGCGCTGCCGGACACCGGGATCATGGAAGCCAGCTCCGCGTAGCACAGGCCGGCGAACAGGCAGGCGATGCCGGAAAAAACGAAGGAGAGCGCGATGCCGGGGCCGGCGTATTGGGCCGCGGAGGTGCCTGCCAGCACGAAGATGCCCGCCCCGACCACCGAGCCGATGCCGAGACTGATCAGGCTGAGCGGGCCAAGCGTGCGTTTGTAGCCGTGCTCGGCCGACGCCTCGGCCTGGAGCGAGGCGATGGACTTGGTGCGGAAGAGGCTCATGAAAAGCGAGCGCCTCAGAAGGCGGAGCGGGGAACCTGGATCGAGTCACCGGGGAAGAGGAGGGGATCTTCCGCAGGTTGGCGCTGGGCGAGCCGCACATCGAAGTCGTAGGCCTTGCGGTCGCGCGTGAGGGTGACCTTGTTTTCCTTGGCGTAGAGGGTGAAGCCGCCGGCCGACTGCACGGCCTTGGCCAGCGTGAGGTCCGGCGACCACGGGATGCGGCCGGGGCGCTGCACTTCGCCGCCGATATACACGTAGCGCTCGGTGACGTTTACCGAAACCTCGAGGGTCGTGTAGAAATTCTTCGCGATGTAGGAGTCGCGGATGCTCTGGGACAGCTCGGCGGTGTTGAGACCGGCGGCCGTGACCGCTCCGATGTATTGCAGGCGGATGAGTCCCTGCTCGTCGATCTGGACGCTGCTGGTGAGCGGCTCGGGAATGCCGAGCAGTGAGACGATCATCGTGTCCCCCGGCCGGAGCTGGGCGGCCGTGGCCGAGGCATCGATCCGCGGATTGGAGGGGGCGATGGTGGTTCTGTCGGTGACGCAACCGGCCCAAAGCAGTGCGAGCGCAAGGGCGGCCAGTAAGGCGGACAGTCGGCGGGAAATCATGCGGTGCCCAATCCAGTGAGGGATTGTCCGCAGGGTGGCAACACCGCCTTTCAGCGGCTGCGCTTGCCGCTGCGGCGGGGCTTCTCGTCCTCTTCCTCGGCGTCGTCCTCTTCCTCGGCGTCCGAGTCTTCGTCCTCGTCGTCGGCTTCCTTCTTCTTGCCTTCGCCGTCTTCGTCCGAGTCCTCGTCCTCATCCCACTTGAGCGAGGTGTCGTTCTTCATCTTTTCGTCCTCTTCCTCCTCGACGTCGGGCAGATCGTCCTCCTCCGCCTCGGCCCGGCCCTTGTCGGACTCCTCGTCGTCGTCGCCGAAGCCTTCGGGGGTGTAGTCGAGGATGGCGGTGATCTCGGTGAAGAGATGCACGGCCTTGCCTTCGATGAAGTCACTGTTCTGCGCCTCGCGGATCTGGTCCTCGACCTCGTCCACGGTGAGCTTTTCCTCGAGGTCCAGCACCTCGTTGAGCATCTTGACGCGCAGGCGGGTGATGTGGTCGAGGAAGTCGGCATAGGGGCCGTTCTCCTCGTCGATCACATCGGGCAGGGCGAAAAGTTTTTCCTCGGACTCGAGCAGCGGCTGCTTGACGCGGGTCAGGCGGACCTTGCCCTTGCCGAGATCCTTGGCGATGCGGAAGGCGATGAAGGCGCGCTCGAAGACATCCTGGTCGAAACCGTATTCGCGCAGCGGTTCGATGAGCTCGACGATGTGATCCACCTGACGGGGATCGATGATGCTGAGACCATCAACATCCCAGTGGACGGGGTCGCTGACCTCGTCCACCCACCAGTTGTGATCTTCGCCGAGACGGACGACGCACCATTCGAGTTGGGGAGAGCCTTTCGCCATATATTTTTTTACTTATTTCGGTTGGACCAAAAGGGCTGGCTTCCGGCCTTGTCAAATCCTGAAACACAAAATGTTGGAATATTTGCGTAACACGCGGATACCGATGACTTCGACGGCGCGGAGGGTGGTGCCGAAGGATGCGCAAACAAGGACAAAAATAGCCCCGGGGAGGGGCTTGAAAGTTGGTATCCGGGTGCCAGAGTCCGCGCCACACCATGGGCTGGCTCTATCAAAACGTCTGCAAACCCGCTTTCTTTCGCCTCGATCCCGAACGTGCGCACCATGTCGCCGTGGACAGCCTCGCGCTTCTTGGGCGTGTGCGGCCCCTCTGTGCGGTGTTGGAGCGCCTGCACCGGCTGGACCCGGCGCTGCACCGCCCGGTGGAGTGTTTCGGCCTGAAATTTCCGAATGCCGTGGGGCTGGCCGCGGGATTCGACAAGAACGGCCGCGCCTGGCCCGCCGCTGCGGCGCTGGGTTTCGGCCACGTTGAGATCGGCACGGTCACGCACCACGCACAGCCGGGCAATCCGCAGCCGCGCGTTTTTCGCTATCCGTCGGAGCAGGCGGTGATCAACCGCATGGGGTTCAACAACGGCGGTGCGGCGGAACTGGCCGCGCATCTGGCAAAACTGCCCGGTCCGGGCCGGCGTGCGATTCCGCTCGGCATCAATCTCGGCAAGACAAAGGTGACGCCGCTCGAGCAGGCGACGGAGGATTATCTGGGCAGTTTCCGGCTGCTCGCGGATTTCGCCGACTACGTCGTGGTGAACGTGAGCAGCCCGAACACCCCGGGTCTGCGGGAACTGCAGGACGCCTCATGGCTCAAGCCCCTGCTTGCCGCCCTCGTGGCCGAGAACAAGGTGCGCGTCGCCGCCGGCAAGCCCCACCGTCCCGTGCTCCTCAAGATCGCGCCCGATCTTTCCTGGGCACAGGTTGATGCCGCACTGGGCGTGATCGCCGACCTCGGGCTCGATGGCATCATCGCGACGAACACCACGCTGGCGCGGCCGGGCTATTTCGCCTCCGTCAACGAAGCCGGCGGCTTGAGCGGCGCGCCGGTGCGGCGTCGCTCGACGGAGATCGTCAATTACATCTCCCGCTCCACCGGCGGGCGCCTGCCGATCATTGGCGTGGGCGGCATCATGGACGAGGCCGCCGCCGCCGAGAAAATGGATGCGGGGGCAACCCTCGTGCAGCTCTACACCGGGCTCATCTACCGCGGTCCGTTGTTCGCCGCCGAGGTGGCGCGGGCGTTGTCGGATCGTCAGCGGGTGCGCTGATGGCAAGGGAGGCGGGTTTGCCCGCCCCGAACGCTTCGGTTCAATATCCTTGCCGCTGGAGCTGCAGCTGCAGTTCGCGCTGGAAGGTCTGCACGTCGGCGGCGCTGGGCTGGTAGCCCTTTTGGCCGGTGTCGAGCATCAGGCGGCCGTATTGGTCGAGGCCCCACTTGCCGCTCACGCCGTCGCTGAAGGTGACCGTGCCGCTGACGACCGTGCCGGGACGCATGAGGCGGTCCACCTCGAGGGTGAGGCTGCCGGCGGGGGCGTTGGCGGGGATGCCTTCGTCTTCGGGATAGGCGCCCTCGGGCGGGAGGTCATCGTTCGCATCTTCTTCGCCACTGCCGAGGCCGACCTTTTCCTTCAGTTTGTCCACGAAGCCCTTCTTTTCGGCGGGAGCCGACCGCGCCGGGGTCGCCGCGGCTCCAGAGGAGGGGAGTCGCGCTTTGGTGACGTCGGAGGTGTCGGCCTTGGGCGCGGCGTCCTTGAGCGCCAGGTCGAGATCGTCCACCAGAAAACGGACGTCGCGATAGGTCAATGAGAGCTTGAATTGCTCCGAGAGCTTCTTCTGGACCATGGAGAGGTTGTCGCCGGCGGCGACCCAAGCGGCAACGGCCTGCTTTTGTTCGGGAGTCAAAGTCATGATGATAGGAATATAGCCACGGATGGCACCGATGGCCACGGATTTGAGGCAAGACCCGGCAAACGACAAGCTTGAGAGTAGGCCGGTCCGACCGCCGCTACAGGAGACCGGTCAGAAACCGTGGAGGGCTATGCCCCAGGCCTTGGCCTGTTTGAGCACGGCGGGCTTGTCGAGGATGATGACCTTGCCGGCCTCGAGGGCGGCGGCGGCGATGCGGGCCTCCTTCATAGTCTCGAGAGTGCGGAGGCCGAAGACGGGGACATCGAAGCGGTAGTCTTGGGCGGGTTTCACGACCTTCACGAAGACGGTTTCGTCGGTCTTGAAGGAGCCGGCGCGGCGGAGCATGTCGTCGGTGCCCTCGAAGGCCTCGACGGCGAGCACGGTGCCCTTGCGCACCACGCAACCCTGGCCGATGTCGAGCCGCGCGATCTCCCGGGAGATGTGGACGCCGTGCTCGAGGTATTCGGTGTCGGTCGGGAGTTTCGGACCGGCCATGTTGCCGACCGTGGCCATCTGGTCGTCGATGAAGGCGCGGGCATCGAGCAGCTTCACGCCCAGTTTCTCGATCTCGTGGGCGATCGCGCCGAAGATGGTCTCGGCGTTGCGGCGTTTCAGGGAGAAGAGAATGGCGGCGGCCTTGAGGTCGGGCGTGAGGCCGTGGAAGAGTTTCTTGGGCTTCACCTGGCCGGCCATGAGGGCGTAGCCGGCGCCGAAGTTTTTCAATGCGTCGAGCATCTTGCCGATCTGGCCGACGTTCAGCGTGACGCGCTCGCCGGCGGCAAAGGAATCAACCAAGGCGGGCTCGGTTTCGTCGTCCATTGCGATCAGCCGCAGGGGCGCACCGGCGGCGCGGATGGCGGCGGCGGTGATGAGCGGGTAATTGCCACGGCCGGCGATCAGGGCGACGGGACGCTTGGGGTCGAAATCCGGGGGCAGGAAGGCGGAGGGCATGAGAGACCTCAGGACTACAGACCACTGAGCACAGGACTACAATCACGCAGTCACGACGGTGAGTTGGAAACCGCTGTCGGGGCAGGATGTGGAGCCGCAATGAAAACGGCGCTCGGGGAGCGCCGTTGGTCAGTTGTCCGTGGTCGGTGGTCTCGTGGTCTTCGTCACGACTGCGAGCCGTAGTATTTTTTGTAGCTCCGGTAGTAGCGGTAGTTCGAGTAATACTCGATGCGGCGCGGGGAGAGGCCGTTGAGCACGATGCCGAGCAGCTCGTTTTTGCTTTCCCGAAGCTGTTTGATGTAGATGCGGATGTGCTTCTTGTGGGCGCGATTGAACCGGCACACGTAGATGACCTCGTCGGTGTGTTCCGAGATGAGCTGCGAGTCGGTGACGGCGCCCATCGGGGGAGAATCCACGACGATGAGGTCGAAGTGCTTCTTCATCGACTCGATGAACTGGCCGAAGACCGGGTTTTCGAGGAATTCGGTGGGACTCTTGGAGCGGCCGCCCGAGCGCAGCAGGAAAAGGTTTTCCTCGGCCTTGGTCAGGCCGAGCGAGGGTTCGTTGAACGGGTCGTCCGGGATCTTGGCGCCGGCTTCGAACCAGGCGAGCAGACCGGCTTCGTTGGTCAGCTGGAAGTGGCGGTGCAGCATCGGGCGGCGCATGTCGCAGTCGATGATCAGCACCCGCTTCCCGTGGCGGGCGAAAGAGGCCGCGAGGTTGCAGCTGATCATGGTCTTGCCTTCGCCGGGGATGGTGCTGGTGACGAGGATGGACTTGGGGAAGTCGAGTTTGGACTGGATCTTCACCGCGCTATAGACGCTGAGGAACGCCTCCGAACCGGGGGAGGCCTTGTTGCTGGTCACCAGCGAGTGTTTCTCGGTGTCCGGCACGTCGCCCAGTTCGGGGATGATGCC
>JAUPWC010000696.1 GCA_030916665.1 Verrucomicrobiota bacterium | reverse complement strand
TGGGAAATAACACTTTGAAGGCAGGGGCAGGCCGTGAGGATCGAGATGGATCTCGAGGGCGTGCTTGGTGTTCGGTGACGGGTAGTTGGTGCCGGGCTTGAAGGCGTATTCGCCATACCACCCGATATCGACGACGAAGGTATCGTAGCCAGCGGGCGCGAGTTTCTGGGCGAATGCCTCCAACTGGGCGAAGGCGGCCTGCTCGTGCAGATAGCCGCCAAAACTGTCGAAGCTGTTCCAGCCGAGAGAAGGGGTGGGGCAGAGGATGCGCATGGTCGGGCATGAGATTCATCACGGACCACCAGTCTGGTCACGCGATGGGCTGTATGACCGTCACGATAAACTTTGGCGGACATCGGCCGGCAATTCGCGTTTCCTGTTGAAGGATTCCTCCCTCCCTGAAGCGAAAAACCCCATCCCCAACCATGATCCCCCTCAGAATGTTTCCCTCTATCAATCGACTCTTCCTCACAGTCCTGTGTCTCTTGCCCGTTGTGCAAGTTGCTGCTGCCGGCAAATCGCTGCGCGTCGGCTTTGCCCAGACCGGGGCGGAGAGTGCCTGGCGAACCGCCAATACGAACTCCATGAGATCTGAGGCGGAAAAACGCGGTATCGAGCTGAAGTTCGCCGACGGTCAGGGCAAGCAGGAGAACCAGATTCGCGCCATTCGCTCTTTCGTGGCGCAGCGGGTGGACGCAATCGTCCTTGCTCCGATCGTCGAGACGGGCTGGGACCCGGTCCTGAGAGAGGCGAAGCGAGCGGGAATTCCGGTTATTTTGACGGATCGCACCATTCAGACCGCCGATGAGTCCCTGTATGCGTGTTTTATCGGATCGGATTTTTATGAAGAGGGTCGCATGGCAGCCGAGTGGCTAGCCAGAGCGGTCAAAGGTCAGGGCAATATCATTGAGCTACAAGGCACGCCGGGTTCGGCACCGGCTAACGAGCGGCGCCGAGCCTTTGCCGATGGCATCGCAAAACATCCCGGACTCAAGATCATCGACTCGCAAAGCGGCGATTTCCGCCGCGCCGGGGGCAAGGAGGTGATGGAGGCGATGTTGAAGAAGCACGGTCGTGCGATCAACATCGTCTACGCGCACAACGATGACATGGCGCTAGGGGCGACACTGGCCATTGAGGAGGCTGGCCTCAAGCCGGGCCGGGATATCTTCATGGTGTCGATTGACGGTATCAAAGAGGCGATCCAAGCGATCATCGACGGGAGGCTTAACTGCACGGTGGAATGCAATCCCATGTTCGGTCCCAAGGTTTACGACACTATTGAGCGCCTGAAGCGCGGAGAAAAGGTCGAGCGCAAAGCCTATAACAAGGACCTGCTGTTCGACACCACCAACGCACGTGAGGTGATAGCCTCCCGCGAGTATTGAGCCGCAGTCATCCCGCCGTTCCGGACGTGCATACCGGCGGGATACCTCGGTTCGGATTGTCCTAAGTGCCGGTCGTGGGGTTGCATGGTTCGCGCATTCCTTCGCAAGGTTGCACCGAGAAAATAAACGCGGGACGGTGCCCTGAATTGCACCGTCCCGCGGATCCGGCATATGGCAGCGATTCCGCTGCCATACCCCCAAACAATCCCCGTCCGCCACTGCAGGCGGGTCGGCAGAATCAGAATTTGAATGTGTTGGTGAGGATCAGCGCCCGGGGCTCAGGCACGGTGTAGAAACGGGTGGTGCCGTCAGACAGGACGCGCTGAACGATGGGATCATCGTCGTCGAAGGCGTTGCGGATGTTCAGCTGGATGCTCCAATCGATCCGATCCTTGAAGAGGCGACGGCCGTAGCCGGCGAACAAATCTATCGTGGTCGTGGCCCGGCCGTAAACAGGCTGGGCGAGATCGGGCACGACAATCTGCGCATCAATACCTGGAAAGGGATACTGATTGGCGATGGTCTTGTTCTTGTAGCCGAGCACGCTCTTCCCTCGCCAGCTGTAGACTCCGCCAACGTGAAAGCGCTTGAGGAACCCTTCGGTGAACGAGTAGCGAGTGATGAGATTCATGCGCCAGGTGCGCAGTTGCTGCGTGGCCGTGCCGTCTGACTCCTTCATGGTGTTGACGCTGTTGAGCCGGTCACGGAACTCGTCCCGCACGGTGCGGGTGGTGCTTCCCTCGAGAAGTTCGTTGCCATACTTGGTCCAAACGGGGAGGCGTCGGTCGAGGGCTTCGAGCCAATGCGCCCCGATACCTGATTCGACGGAGTCAGGTTTGCTGGCGTTGAGCGTTAGGCGCCATTGGGGGGTGGGGTTGGCGGTCAATTCGAACTCATAGCCCTCGGCGACTTGATCAGATGTAACATTGTAGTAGTCGCGGGGGAGGTTGGGATCGTAAACCCCGTCCTTGTCGGCCGGGAAGCGAGCGTGAATGACGCGCTCAATGTTGATGAACAGATCGCGCACGCTGTCGCGGAATGCGGAGGAATTTGGCGCGTTGGTGTTGCGGTATTTGTTGGCCCGAAAGTAGAGGCGGTCATCGAAAAGGGAGAGGGTAAAGCCGTAGTCGCGACCCTCTCCGCGCGTGCCCGGGATAACGGAGTCGTCGGGTTGATGAAAATTGCCCGAAGGACCGAAGGTGTCGGCATCGCTGTAGAACAGCGACAACCACTTCGTGGGATGGACCACGATGCCACGGGAGCGAGAATGATCGACGACATAGTCGGCGGGATTCCAGTTTTCGCCCGGATCAATCTCCCAAAAATGCTGAAAGAGTCCGGTATAGGCGGTGGTAGGTGTGGGTGTGGGCACACCGACGCGTGCGGTAGTCACGTTGGCCCGGCGTTGCTTGTCCTTGCGGAATCCGAACGTGGTGACGACACGACCATCCCAAAAGTAACTCTGGACCGCGAAAACGTTGCTATCGATCCGCGTGAGGCTGCGCGTGGCCGAAGCGGTGGCGCCATAGGGATTGTCGATAGTGGCGATCTGGGTGCCATCCGGTAGGGTCGTGTTGCCGAGGGCGTAAAAGGGTAGATTGGCATGGTAAACGCCATTGGCCCCGGCTGTTTTTGGGTCGTCCAGATAGGCACGGAAGCGGAGCTGGCGCGTGCGGTTGGTGTTGTCCTGAGGGCGGCCTACAGTGAGCGGCGTGTCGCTGATGATATAGGCGTCATGGCCCTGTAGGGTCTGGGTGGGGTTGGTGCCACCGTGCAACTCCTCGCGGGAGACCAGCCCGGAGAGCCGATGGCGGCCGAGAAGGCTGGAGAGCCATTTCTTCGAGGTGCGCTCGCTGAGGTCGAGTTCGTAAGAGGCGCTCAAGCGAAGATCGTCGCGGGCACCCCACCAGATACCGGCGCGGCCGCTACCTTCGATGAAGTATCGCCCGTAGTTGGGATTGGGTGTCGTGCCACCGGGCAAGAACTGGTTGGCATCAACGTAGAGTTCGGTCTCAACGCCACGAATCAGGTCGGAGAAGTTGGCCTGATAGACCTCCTTGTTGAACGCGGCTTCGACAAAGAGTTTGTCAAAAAAGGTCTGTTCAATGGCGGCGCCGGCAATGTGGCCGTATGTGTCGTTGTTGGTGGCATTGCCCTGATAATTGACGTCGATCGGGAAGAGGGAGCGGTCGGCGAGAGTGACATCCACGTTGTCGGGCGAGGGACGAGTGGCCTCAACGCCGCGGGTGAAAACGGTGGTGTTGCGGAGATTCTGCACCGGGATTGTGCCGGGCGCGGTTTGACCAAAAAGATAGGTCATGCCCTGGTTGCCATTGAGGGAAAAAAGGAGGTTGTTGGCTGCGGGAGAGATGAACCCGGGCGCATTGTTAAAGGCTGGGCGACCGGCGTTGATCCAAGGAGTGGCGCGGTCAACGATGATGGCATTGCGGGCCAGCTGCCGGAGCAGTTCGGCATCCTCATACCAACCTCGGATACGGGTGTTCTTGAAAGGCTGGAATGTGACGGCAGTGAACAATCGGGTCGCCTCGTTGTTGTTGGGTTTTCGGAAGGTGTGCTGGTTCTGACCTAGGCCGACGAAGCGCACCGCGAGCTTGTCCTTCCAGAGAACCGTGTTGACGTCTAGAATTGTGCGCCACGAGTCCTCGCTGTCGACGCGTAGGGAAAATTCGTAGGCGTTTTTGGCGAGTTGGGCCCGCTTATAGGTGCTGTCAACGGCGCCGGCCGCGCTGCCAAGACCGAACAAGATGGCGTTGGGCCCGCTGGCGACGGTGAATCGCTCGGTGTTGTAGGTGTCCATCGGCATGTAGGTCACGAAGAAATCGTGCATATAGACGGATTCCGAAAGGCTGCGCGTGCGGGTGGCCGCGTTGTCTTGGATGATGCCTCGATGAAAATCGCCGTTGTTGGCGGTGGCATTGGTAAACTCCCAAGGATTCTCGTAGTTGAGGGAGTAACGCATGGCATCGTCGAGCGTGGTGGCACTGACATCGGCCAGAAACTCGGGTGTCATCACGCTGATCTGGGAGGCAACGTCGCGCAGATCCGTGTTGAGCCGGGAACCGGCCAAGGTGCTGCGCGCAAGGTAGCCGAGATCCGTGCTGGCCGTGACCTGATAAGGCGAAAGACGCAGTGTCTCCTCGGACTGTTGTGGGTTTTCGGGCGCAGTTTGTTGTGCGGGCAAGGAAACGGCAAGTAGAGCGGCGAGCGAGGCAACGCGGGGCAGCCGAGCGGCTATCCGTGGGAAACGAACGTGGTTTCGGAGGGTGTGTGGGGTGGTCATGGCGTGGGATACGGGTCGAGCCGAATGGCCGGACCGGAGGTGGGGCACGGGCAGGATTCCGATTTGCAGTTGGAAGAAAAGCCCCCCACTATTTAACTGTTTAATGAAACAGAAGAAAACCGCCACATCCAGTGCGGCTCACGCCGGGAAAGCGGTCACAATGGCCATGATCGCAGCCAGGGCGAAGTGCAGCAAGGCGACGGTCTCGCTGGCGCTGCGGGAAGATGAGCGCATTCCTTTCGACACTCGCTTCCGGGTGCATGCCGCGGCCAAGTTCCTCGGCTACGTTAAGAATCCGGTGATGG
>JAUPWC010000695.1 GCA_030916665.1 Verrucomicrobiota bacterium | reverse complement strand
GTACGCAGTTAAACGCCTCTCGGCTTCTCTCTCCCCACGGGACAGGAGAGAGAGCGGGAGAGCTGTCCCACGCGGCGCTCATCGAGCTCGCTCGGCGCTCTCTGCGAGCACGCGCGAGAGCGCCGCTGAGGCACGCGCAGCGCGCGAAACGCCCTGTCGCCGCCGCGCTGAAACGGATCCACTGGGGCGCGCTGAAACGGAGCCACCCAGTTGACCGACTCTACGCCGCCTTGCCCTGATTGGCACGCCGGCGCATGCGAAAGCTCTTCCCCTTGGTGGTGATGATGGTTGCGGTCTCGGAGAGGCGATCGAGCAGCGCCACCGTGAGCTTCTCGTCGCCGCCAAAGGCAGCCGGCCACTCGCTGAACGCCAGGTTCGTGGTCACCACCGTGCTCCGCCGCTGGTGACGTGCCGAGAAGAGGTTGAAGAGCAGCTCGCCGCCTTGCCGGTCGAAAGGAACGAAGCCGAGCTCGTCCAGGATCAGCAGGTCGACGCGCGCGAGCTTGCGCTCGATGCGCCCAAGCTCGCGCTGCCCCTTGGCCTCCACCAGCTGGCGAACGAGATCGGCAGCGCGGAAGAACGCGACGTGTCGACGCTGCCTGGCGGCCTCGATGCCGAGCGCGATCGCGAGGTGCGTCTTGCCCGTGCCGACGGGGCCAACGAGGACCACGTTCTCCCGCCGATCGATGAAGCCGCCCTTGGCGAGCTCTAGGATCGCCGGCTGCTCGAGCCCCTCGGCCAGCTTGAAGTCGAACTCGTCGATGGACTTCATCTCGGCAAAGCGCGCGGCGGCAACCCGCAAGCGTACTGACGACGCGTTCCTCGACGCCACCTCGATCGCAAGGGCCTCACAGAGCAGCTCGGCGTAGGTCCACTTCTCCTTCTCCGCCTGGCGGATCAGCTCTTCGAGCGAACGGGCGACGCCAGGCATCTTCAAGGTGCGGGCCTGGGTTCGCACGAGCTCGTGGATAACCTGGTGCTGCTTGCTCATGCTGCACCTCCGATCGGCGCGCCGAGCAGCGCGTCGTAGGCGCCCATGTCGCTCGTCTCAACGTTGAAGCGACGGAGCGCTTCGGGTACGGCGACCAGCGTTGTCGGTGGCGGCGGCTTCACGAGCAGCGGGAGCTTGCCCTCGCGGATGCGGTTGGCGACCGCGTCCTTGCCAAGGTCCACGATGGCGCCAAGCACCTTCGCGAGGTGGCGCGCGGCCTCCTTCTCGCCGTGGTCCTCGACGAGCCGCACCCAGAGGCGGCCGAAGGGCTCGCCGAGCTGCGAGACGAGGACATCAGCCACCTGGCGCACCGCCTGTGGCTTCTTGCGCAGCTCGCGCAGGTAGTGGTGGTAGTCGATGCTCTTGCCGCCAAACGGCTGGCGCTTGTGGCGCACGGTGGTCCCGCCAGGGCACGCGATGTCGATGTCGAAGACACCGGCGTGCACCACGGCATCGAGGCCGCCGTGCTCGCACGGAACCGAGTAGACCGCACCGTCGACTTTCACCAACGACTGGCGCGAGATGTCCTGCGTGGTCGTCTTTGCGGCAACCAACGGGATCGCGGGCATCGGCAGGAAGCAGCGACGTTCGGCTTCGAACCGGCCGTCGTGCGGCTCGGCATCGAGCTTGGCCTGCAGGGCCACGCTGATCTCCTGCAGCGAGTTGCCCGTCGGGATCGGAACGAAGTGCTGCCAGCGGATGGCCCGGCCGCGCGACTCCACACCACCCTTGTCGTGGCCGGTCGCTGGCCGCGCGAAGCAGGGCTCGAACGCGTAGTGCGTGGCGAGCGCCAGGAACCGCGACGTCAGCTTCCGCTCGGCACCGACGAGGATCTGCGCCACAGCCGGCTTGAGGTTGTCGTAGATGATCCGCCACGGGATGCCGCCCAGGTGGGCGAAGGCCCGCACGTGGCCGTCGAGGAAGCACGTCGCATCCTGCCGCGGGTACAAGAACACGACGTCACGTCCCGAGTGCATCAGGCGCATCACGAAGAGCCAGGCCTTCTGCCTGGTGCCGTTGACCTCAACGACGACCTCGAAGAAGTCCACCTCGGCGACCTCTCCGGGGCGGTACACCAGCGGCACGAACACCTCACGCCGCTCACGGCGGTACTCGCGCACGACGTCCTTGACGAACGTGTAGCCGACCTCCACGCCCTCGGCCGACAGCATGTGCCACAGCCGCATGGCCGTGAGCTTCTGCTTGCCGTGCGTCCAACGCGGCGAGTCGTCGAGAATCTGCACGATCCTGTTCTCGATGGCGTCGTGCTCCGGCCTGCGCTTGGCGACGGTGGTGCGCTTGCCGGGCTCCTTGCCGGCGAGGTAGCGGTCGACGGTGTTGCGACCGATGTTGAGCTCGCGAGCGACCTGCCTCTTGGGCAAGCCCTCGACGAGCACCTTGTGGCGAATGACGTGAACGAGTTCCACCTGCAGCATCCTCCTGGGGGATCACCTCCGAAGTCCGGAGGCAAGTCCCGCCGTTGCAGGTGGCTCCATTTCACCGCGCCGTTTGGCTCCAGTTCAGCGCGGCGGGATCAACCTTGACCAAATTGCACCAAGAGCTCGCGACGGCTCCTACGGTGGACCCAGCCTCGCGGGCGCTCCTCGAAGAGGTCGCGACCGACATCCGACGGGTCCTCGACCAGAGGAGCGCGGCGCCGCCTGAGCATGCGCCGCGCCTCGAGCTGCTCGCGGTGCAGTTCGAGCAGGATCATCCTGCCCTGGCCGCCGCCGTGCGGCAGGTCGCCGATGCGCTGGCGCGCGTCGGGTTCTGACGGCAACCGTCAGCGGCGCGCGGCTGCGGAAGGGCCCGGGCTCAAGGGCGGCTGGCCGCCCCCTCTGTCATGTCCGCCTTCTGCCGCACTGTCGCCACCATCGACGAGGCG
>JAUPWC010000694.1 GCA_030916665.1 Verrucomicrobiota bacterium | reverse complement strand
GTAGAGCTTCTCGTTGATCGGATAGCGCACGTTGAGTTCCACGGGCACGCTCCAGGAGTTGGTGCGCAGGTTGATGGCGTTGTCGGCCCGGCTCTCGCGGTAGGCGGAAATTTTCAGCGAGCCGGTGGTGCGGCCGGAGGCCTTGGCGAAATCCACCGAGAAGCGCGGATTCCAGGCGTTCTCGTCGCTGAATTCGCCATAGCGCACGTAGTCCACGCGCGCGGTGGCGTCCACGGAGATGATGCCGGCGCGGCGCTTTAGTTCGGTGCCGGCGTGGGCGGTGATGCTGTAGTCGCCTTCGCCGTCACGCTGCGAAAAGATGTTGCTGTCGTAACCGAAGGCCACGCCGCCGAAGACAAAGATCTGGTTCTTGGTGCCGTCGAGGTTGAGCAGGGCCGACGAGGGCGGCGCCGCGAGGCAGGCGGCGGCCAGCAGGACGCTGGTGCGGACGATGCGCAGGAGGCGGGGCGGAAGGGTCATCAGGTTCCGGGCAGCCGGTCGGGGCTGACCACGATCTGGTTGGGAGGATTTCCCGGCACGGTGGGATTGGCTACAATTTCCTGATTGTCAGCCTGGGCGCCGGCGGCTTCGTCGCCGCTGTCGCCGCCCGCTGGTTCGTCGTCGGGGCGGTCGAGGCCTTGCTCGGCGCGACGCGCGATGATGTCGAACGTGACGGACTGGCGGGCGTTGCAGGCCATCTCGACGCGGCGGTCGTCCACCGGCATCGCCTCGCGCGGGATCGGTTGCACGGTGATGACGACCGGCTGGCCGTCAGTCGCGGTGGGAATGAACGCCCGCTCGCCGGGACGGAGAATCTGGCCGCCGACATCCTTGTCGCCGGAGCGCACGGTGAGGTCGCCCTCCAGCAGGTCAACGATGGTGCCTTCGGGCGTGGACTCGATCACGACCTTGCCGCCGCGGATATTCACGGTCGCATGCGGCGTCGAATAGAGCATCGAGCTGCCGGAGATGAGCTGGCTGGTGCAGATGCCGATCGCGCCGTAGGGCAGGTTGACGTTGCTCTGGGAGACCGAGGGCTCGTAACGGCTGGCGAACTGCTGCAGATAGTCGGGCTTGAAGGGCTCCTGCTGAAAGCGGCTGATTTCAACGCGGGTGGTCTGATCGACGAAGAGGCCCGTGCCGTTCGAATAGACGAGAGCGTTATGGGCTTCCTCCTTGGTCACGATCACAGTGCCGGGCGCATCAAAGGCCGTGGCCTGTCGGGCGCGGTAGATCTTGTCGCCGTTCATGATCTCCGTCGGCCCCTTCGTCTCTGCGAGGTAGAGCTTGCTCATGGGGCCTTTGCTGGCCGGTCCCTGACGCTGGGCATGGACCAAGGGGGCAGCCAACAGCGCGCAGAGCACCATTATTTGGGCGGAGTGTATCAGAAAGGTTTTCATGGCGGGATCCTCGTTGGGGCGAACAGAGGGTTATACGGTAAAATATAACAACATTTGAGTATCCCAGATAAAACTAGGGTGTATTACCTATGACAAGCCGATTCAAGATAGCTCGCCCGGGTAGGTATCTAACTAGCTAGACGATAATGTTTATCAATCTTCCTTTTACGTAAATCGTGCGCCGGATGGCCTTGCCGGAAAGGTGCGGGCCGGCTTTGTCGTGCTGCAATGCCAAGGCGGTAAGTTCCTCCTCGGTTGCCGTGGGGGCGACGCTGAGGTCGCCGCGGTGTTTGCCATTCACCTGGATGACGATGGTGACCGTGCTCGCAACGAGCTTCGCCGCGTCGAAAACCGGCCAGCCGGCCGCCATGACGGAGCCGGTTTCGCCGAGCTGGGCCCAGAGTTCCTCGGCCAGGTGCGGTGCGAGCGGGGCGACGAGGCGCAGCAGGTCGAGCATGGCCTGCCGGGGCAGCGTCGGCTCCTTCTGCAACGCGTTCACCAAAATCATCAGCTGAGAGATCGCGGTGTTGAAGCGCAGGCCGTCGAAGTCGTCGCCGACCTTCTTGATCGTCTCGTGGAGGAGTTTCTCGGTCGCGGGTGTGAGCGCGGCGGCGGTCACGATGCGCGGGTTGACATTGCCTTCCTCGGTCAGGCACTCGCGCCAGACCTTCTTGAGGAATCGGTGCACGCCCTCGATGCCCTTGGGATTCCACGGCTTCATGGCCTCGAGCGGCCCGAGAAACATCAGGTAAAGGCGCAGCGTGTCGGCGCCGTATTCGCGGATGATGTCGTCGGGGTTCACCACGTTGCCGCGGCTCTTGGACATCTTCACGCCGTCTTCGCCGAGGATGATCCCCTGGTGGAAGAGCTTCTTGAAGGGCTCGGCCTGCGGCACGACGCCGAGGTCGAAGAGCACCTTGTGCCAGAAACGCGCGTAGAGCAGGTGCAACACTGCGTGCTCGGCGCCGCCGACGTAGAGATCGGGCACACCCCAATACTTCAGGGCCTCGGGGCTCGCGAGCGCACCGGCGTTCTGCGGGTCGAGATAACGCAGGTAATACCAGCACGAGCCGGCCCACTGAGGCATGGTGTTGGTTTCGCGGCGGCCTCGCACCCAGGCGTCGCCGGCGGGCTGCGTCTGCGAGGCGGGCACGCTGACACCGGTCCGGACGTTGAACCAGATTTCGAGCCACTCGGTGACATTCGCCAGCGGGCTCTCGCCCGTGCCGCTCGGCAGATAGGACTGTGTCTCGGGCAGCGTGAGCGGCAGCGAAGTCTCGGGCAGCGGAAGGGCGAACTGCGTGACGCCGTTTTCGACGAAGGTCACGGGCGAAGCGGGCAGGTCGGAGCGCAACGCGGCGGCCTTGCGGTAATCGGACTCGCTCACCCAGACGATCGGGAACGGCTCGCCCCAGAAACGCTGGCGCGAGAACAGCCAGTCGCGGAGCTTGTAGTTGATCGTGGCCTTGCCGATGCCCTTGGCGGCGAGGTCGGCGGAGATTTTCTTCTTGGCGTCCGCCCAGTCCATCCCGTCGTAACCGGGCGAGTTGATGAGCTTGCCGTCGCCGGTGTAGGGGAGTTTTTCGCTGCCGTCGGCCGCGGCGATGACGCGCGGGATGGGCAGGTGGTATTGCTGGGCGAACTCGTAGTCGCGTTCGTCGTGCGCCGGCACGGCCATGATGGCGCCGGTGCCGTAACCCATCAGCACATAGTCGGCGATCCACACGGGGACCTTCGCGCCGTTGACGGGATTGATGGCGTAACTGCCGGTGAAGACGCCGCTCTTTTCCTTCGCGGCTTCGGACATGCGTTCGACG
>JAUPWC010000693.1 GCA_030916665.1 Verrucomicrobiota bacterium | reverse complement strand
CGGGCACGCCGACCTTCCGGCTGTAGGGTGGCTTCGAATATTCGTCCGCCATCTTGAGGAAGATCAGGTAGGTGAGCTGCTCCAGGTAGTCGCCATAGCCCACGCCGTCGTCGCGGAGGGTATGGCAGAAGGACCAGACCTTGGAGATGATGCTGTCGGTGGTCATGCAGCGGAGTCTTATTTAATCGAAGCAGGGTTAAATGGAATAAGGCGAGGTCAGCCTAGGTCGTCCAACAGCCGTTGCGAGAAGTTCGGCAGGACTTTCCCAAGGCGGATCAAGACGTCCTGCACCTCCAGCTTGCGCTTGCCGGCGATCTCGCCGAGGCAGGCTATCACCTGCTTGGGCTCCATTTCGTAGAGAATCAGCAGGTAGTCCTGCGGGTGGCTCACGCAGATATTCCAAGGTTTCAGGGCCTCGGCCGGAAAGTGCTTCAGGTTGAAGGTGAGAATGAGCGGGCAGCTGCCGCGGATGGCCGCCGCGAGCACATGGCGGTCCTTTTCGTGATTGGTGATGGCCGGCAAGAGGCCTTCGTACCCGGCGACTTCCGCATCGGGAAACGCCTCTCGGAGCTTGGCCCGAAACGAGTCGGCCAACTCGACGGGCCATTGCAACGGGCCAACCTGGGTGCGGTGGACCTCGGCCAGCACCTCAGCGGACCAGTGTGGCACGATCAGGCGTGGGCGTTCGGACAATCTCAACAGCACGTCGCACACGCCGAAATTGGCGAGCACGCACGCGTCGAGAAATACCCGATAGTCTGCCTTCATTGGTCACCGGTATGGTCGGAGTCGTAGAGGCCAGCAGCCTCGGCGGCGGCGGCGATGTGATCGAGGGCTTCGCGGCGGGTCTTGTCACGCGTGCGCTCGTAAGTGAGCAGATCCTTGAAGGTCACGCGGCGGTGCGTGCCGACCTTGTGGTGGGGAATCTCCTTCTGCTCCAGCAGATTGACCAGATGCTGGCGCGAGACACCGAGGTAGTTTGCGGCAGCTTGGGTGGTGAAGGCCTCGTCCTCCGGCACCAGCACGATGGCCTTCTTCTCGGACATCAGCCGCACGATGCGGGCGAAGTGGGTGAAAAGGGCCTCGGGCAGATGCGTCCGGTTGCCCTGGGCATCGATCAGGGCGACGTGGTCGGGTTTGGCAAAAACCTTGGCCAACTCGGCCAGCTGCTCCTCCGGGATCAGTGACGGGTCCAGGCGGTTGTTTCGGGTGGTGAGCATAGTGGGGCAACCATCGTCACCAGAGGGGGCAAATTCAAGCGTTTAAACGCTATAATCGCTATACTCACCATAAGCGCCGGAACCGAGGAACGGCATATTCGCGGGTTCATCCTGTCCCTTTCACGCTCTTGGCCAGTGGCTTGGGCTAAAGTTTCCATCCCTCCCGGCGCATGAGGCCGAGTAAATTGATGCATGGAACGCCCAAGTCCTGGCAGACATCAGGGATAAAGTGCGATTTGCGCGTATTCGGCTTGGTATGCACCGAGGTCTCCTGCGTGACGACGATTCCGCCGTTCAGCTTGGCCAGGGCGATAACGTAGGCATCGGCCGACTCGTGGATGCCCTTCGGGTCCATCAGGTCGGGGTAACGGGCCTCGATCGAGGCCGCTTCGGTCTGGATATCCGGGCTCAGGGACAGGAAAAGCCTGCCGTGATTGGCGGCCCAGGCTTTCAGGTCGGGCGTGCCCACGGACTCCAGTTCCTCGCGCACGAGATCGACGGCATGGCAGCGTTTTTCCGTGATCAACACCTCGACCTGGGTGCTAAGACCGGGAAACAGGTCGAGCGGGTAATAGCGCGCCTGCCAGTCCATAAGGAAACTCGTGTCGAGGGAATACATCGGGCCGGTTGGTAGGGTCAGTCTCCGTCGTCATCCCCGGCCGGATCAGCGCCCACGCCCGGCCCGGGGCGCAGAGCTTCACGCAGCAGGTCGAAATGGTGAAGACCGAGGTCGAGATAACGGGCGGCATCCACCGCCGTGATCTGGTTGGTGTCCATCGCCTCCAGCACGAGCTTCACCAACGGTCGACCGGCGCGCCCGAGGGTCTTGTCCACCGGCGAGGCGAAGCCCCCGCGCCGCAGGGCCAGGGTGCCGAGGTAAGCCTGCCACGATTCTTTCCAGCGGCCGTAGCCCGTCCAGGAGAGTTCGCCCTCGGCGCGCAGGCGGGTGGCCATGGACAGCGGGGTGATCCGGAAGGTGGCGGCCAGTCGGCGCACGAGCGGAACATCCCACCCATCCCGGGGCACGCCTAGCGCGACCAGATTGGTCCGGAGCAGGTCGGACGGCACCAGCACGGCGCTGGCGGTTTCCTCGGCAAACCGTTCCACCTCGGCCCAGGCAGCTTCGTCGCGCCGCTCGTTCAGGGCGGTCTGCTCTTCCCGGCCGGCGGCCAGTGCGAGGTGGACGAGTTCATGCAACAGCGTGAACGCCCGGGCACCGGGCGCAGATTCCTTGCTGTTGATACCGATGGCCGGAAGCGGGAAACGCAGGAGTGACACACCGCGCGCCTGATCGAGCGGCACCTTGGGAAACTGAAAGACCAGCACGCCGGCCTGTTCGACCGCCGTCCGCCAAGTCCGCCAAGCCTGCCACTCGTTGCGCCAGCCCAGTTGCTCTTGCGGCGTGACTCCGAGCAGTGCACGCAGCTTTGCCCCCGCCGCGGCCGGAGAGTCGGTGAGTTTCAGCGACGCCGCGAAGTCGTCGAGACGGACACCCAGCGTCTCGCTCAGTTCAAGGGCCGCGTCCCGCCGCCACGACAGCAACCGGAGGGCCAGACGCAGTTCGGGAGATTCCACCCCGGGTTTAACGCCCGGCAGACGGCGATATTCGGCGGCCAGTGACGGCGTGTTCGGCTTCTGCGGCAGGTAGAACACGCCGAACGGCCGGTGGTAAAATTTGGCGAGGCTCTGGGCCTTGGCCACCGACGGCTTTTCGGTGCCACTCTCCCAAGCCCGCAGCAGGTCGGCCGGCACCTTCAGCCAGTCGGCCACGGCTTCGACAGCATAGCCCGCCTCTTCCCGCGCCCAGACGAGCAAGGGTGGATTGACGAGAGCGGGAATCGAGCGGGACATGGCGGCGGGTTACCCTACACGATGGCTGGAACCGACCGGACGACAAGACTG
>JAUPWC010000692.1 GCA_030916665.1 Verrucomicrobiota bacterium | reverse complement strand
CCGCTGGGCCGCCATCGCCGCCACGCCCGAATGTCAGCGCTGGTGGAAACACATGGGCGATGTCATGCCGTCCAACCCCGACCACAGCCCCGTCGCCACCGGCCTCCGCGAAGTTTTCCACCTCGATTGATCCTGCTTGGTCGAATTATCACCACCAAGACGCGAAGACACGAAGTTCGAACCTGGTTAATGACCTTTGTGTCTCCGTGCCTTTGTGGTGAACCTTGAGTGCGGATTTCGTCATCTTTCCTCTGCCCACCTACCCCATGTCCTCCCTCACCCGCCGCGAATTCGTCCGCAAAACCACCCTGGCCGCCGCCGCCACCCAGCTGGTCGCGCACTTGCGCGCCAGCGAAGCCTCGTCGTCATCTTCCGCGGCCCCCTCGGCCGCCGCACCGGATTCCCTCCGCTGGCTCGACGGCGCAGCGCCCGTCTTGATTCCCGGCGCTTCGTGGGGTCGCGCTTGGCCGCGCGGGCAGCACGCCAAGGGCACCGCATTTTCCCTGAGTACATCCGACGGCACCCCGGTGCCGCTCCAGAGCTGGCCGCTGGCGACTTGGCCCGACGGCTCGCTGAAATGGACCGCGCACGCCATTCCGGCCAATGCTCCGGCGGTGGCGGAATACCGCATCGCACCCGGCACGCCGGCCGCCCCGGCGCAGGCCGTCCGGGTGACCGAAAGCGCCGAGGCGATCGAGGTGGATACCGGCGTGATCCAATGTCGCGTGGCGCGCCGGGGCGGCGTGCTGATCCAGCAGATCATGCGCAGCGGCGTGGAGATCGCCCGCGCCGGCCGGCTCGTCTACCGTCTGGAGAATCGCAGCGAGCCCGGCGTGGTGCGCACCGAGGCCTTCACGGGGGAAATTTCCACGGTGACGGTCGAGCAGACCGGTCCCGTGCGCGCGGTCGTGAAGATCGAGGGCAAACACCGGGCTCAGCGCGGTCCCTCGGGATTGACCCAGGCCCGGCCCGATTGGCTGCCGTTTACCGTGCGGCTCTATTTCCACGCGGGCGGCGACCTGGTGCGCCTGATGCACACCATCCTCTTCGACGGCGATGCCGCCAAGGACTTCATCGCGGGTCTCGGGGTGGCGTTCACCGTGCCGCTGCGGGGCGAACTGCACGACCGGCATGTCCGCTTTGGCGGGCCCGACGACGGTGTGTTCGGCGAGGCCGTGCGCGGCCTCACCGGCCTCCGCCGCAATCCCGGACCCGAGGCCTGCACCGCGCAAGTGGCCGGTCTGCCCACGCCGCCGGTTTCGGCCTGGCGGCCGGGCGTGGCGGACAAGCTCCAATACGTGCCCGCCTACGACGACTGGTCCCTCATCCAGTCCACCTGCGACGGCTTCGAAATCCGCAAGCGCTCGAAGGAAGGCCACACCTGGCTCGAGGCCGCGCGCGGGGCGCGCGCCGGCGGGCTCGGCTACGTCGGCACGCCGGCCGGCGGCGTGGCCTTCGGCCTGCGCAACTTCTGGCAGAGCTACCCGGCCCAGCTCGACGTGCGCGGCGCCACGGGCGAGGCGGCGGAGGTCACCGTCTGGCTGTGGGCGCCCGGAGCGGACGCCATGGACCTGCGTCCCTACCACGACGGCCTCGGGATGGACACCTACGACAAGCAATACAACGGCGGCCTCGAAATCACCTACGAGGACTACGAGCCGGGCTTCAACTCGCCCGAGGGCGTCGGCCGCACGAGCGAGCTGAGCCTCTGGTGCGTCGCCGCCACGCCCGCGCGCGAAACGCTGGCCGCCATGCAGCGCGTGCTCCAGGCGCCGCCGCTGCTCGCCAGTTCGCCGCAGTGGCTGCACGCCTGCGGGGTGTTCGGCGACATCTGGGCCCCCGAGCAGCGCTCGACCCCCGCCCGCACCGCCGTGGCCGCGCGCCTGGCCGATTTGTTCGAGTTCTATCGCGGCCAGCAGGACCAGCGCCGCTGGTATGGCTTCTGGAACTACGGCGACGTGATGCACACCTACGACGCCGACCGCCGCGAGTGGCGCTACGACATCGGCGGATTTGCGTGGGACAACTCCGAGCTCTCCACCGATCTCTGGCTGTGGCTCTACTTCCTGCAGACCGGCCGGGCCGACGTCTTCCGTTTTGCCGAGGCGATGACCCGCCACACCGGCGAGGTGGACGTGCATCATGTCGGGCGCTTCGCCCCGCTGGGTTCGCGGCACAACGTCCAGCACTGGGGTTGCAGCGCCAAGCAGCTGCGCATCAGCACGGCGACCAACCGCCGTTACTACTACTACCTCACCGGCGACGAGCGGGTGGGCGACCTCCTGCGCGAACAGGTTGAGGCCGGCCGCGCGCTTCTGAAGTTTCCGCCGGGCCGCAAGCTGGCTTTCGCCAACGAGCAGGGCGACCAGTCGCGCGGCACGCCGACCGCCCCGAACAGCGTCGGCGCCAGCATGGGCACCGACTGGGGATCGCTCGCCGGCGCCTGGCTCACCGAGTGGGAACGCACGGGCGACCCAAAGATGCGCGACCGCCTGCTCGCGAGCATGTCCACCCTCGGCCGGCAGCCGAAGGGACTCTTCAGCACCGGGCTGATCCTCAACGTCGAGACCGGCGCCTTCGAGATCACGAAGAACGACAAGATCTCCATCTCCCACCTCAACGCCGTCTTCGGCCTGGTCGAGATCTGCGCCGAACTCATCCAGCTGCTCGACGTGCCGGAGTTCAAGCGCGTGTGGCTCGACTACTGCGAACTCTACAACGCCGGCGCCGAGGCGCAAAGGGCCCGGCTCGGCGACGCCGCCCGCAACGTGGGTCTCCCGCAGGGCCACTCGCGCCTCACCGCCTACGCCGCGAAGCAAAAGGGCGACGCCGCGCTCGCGGCGCGCGCCTGGAAGGAGTTTTCCCGCAACTGGCGCGGACAACAGGACATGCTCACGGCGCTGCCCGTGCAGACCGTCCGCGGTCCCGTCGTGCTCCGTCCGGTGGACGAGGCGCGTGGGGTCTCGACCAACGACACCGCCCAGTGGGGCCTCGCCGCCATCCAGTGCCTCGCTCTCGTCGGCGAACACCAGCCGGCGGGATGAGTAAACCTGTCCCATGACGTCGAACCCGTGTTGGTTCAGGGTGGAACGCGCTGACCCAGCGCGTTGCGGCAGAGCCGCTCCGAGCCAGCGCCTTGAGGTCAAGTCGCTCCACCCTCAGCAAACCTTCATCTCTTACCTTCCATGAACCTCTCCCGCCTCCTCTTGTCCGCCCTCGCCGGGCTGCTCCTCTCCGCCGGCATCGCCGGTGCCGCGCCCGCCGCCATTCCGGAATTCGCCGACTGGCCCGCCGGCACTTCGCCCGCCGAGATCGGCCAGCGCGTGGCCGAGAACTTCGCCGCCCGGAAGTTCCAATGGCAGACCGAGACCCGCCGCCGCTACGTCATCTACCCCGAGATCTGCGCCTGGTATGGCTCACTCACCGTGGCCGGACTCATCGGCGACACGGAGCTGCGTGACCGGCTCTACGGCAAATACGACATCCTGCTCACGCCCGAGGGCATCGCCCGCGTCTCGCCTGATGCGCATGTGGACTACCGCATCTTCGGCGTCGTGCCGCTGGAGTTTTCCCTCCAAGGCCGCGGCGACGTCTGGCGCGCCATCGGCCTGACCTATGCCGACGCCCAGTGGGGCAACCCCGTGATCGTGGAGGGCGTTTCGCCTGAAGCGCGTTGGTGGATCGACGACATGTATATGCTCCCGATCCTGCAGGTGCAGGCGTTCCGCGCCTCGAAGCAGGCCAAATATCTCGACCGCGCCGCGCTCACCATGGCCGCCTACCTCGACAAGCTCCAGCAGCCCAACGGCCTCTTCCTCCACGCGCCCGACTCGCCCTTCTACTGGGGCCGCGGCAACGGCTGGGTGGCCGTCGGCATGGCTGAGCTGTTGCGCGACCTGCCCGCGTCCCATCCGCACCACGCGCGCATCCTGGCCGGTTATCGCGCGATGATGACCGCGTTGCTCAAGACCCAGGGCGAAGACGGGCTCTGGAAACAGCTCGTGGACAAACCCGAGAGCTGGGGCGAGACCTCCGGCTCCGCCATGTTCGCCTTCGCCATCGTGACCGGCGTGAAACACGGCTGGCTCGACGCCAAGGACTACGCCCCAGTCGCCCGCCGCGCCTGGCTCGCCCTCGTCGCGCACCTCGACGCCGACGCCAACCTCGGCGAGGTCTGCATCGGCACCGACAAGGCGCAGAAGGCGACCAAGAGCGACGACCTGAAGGTCCAATACGATTTCTACCAGGCCCGCCCGCGCCGGAGCGGCGACCTGCACGGACAGTCGCCGATGCTCTGGACGGCCAGCGCGCTGCTGCGGTAGCGGCAGGCAAAGCGGATGAGCGCCATTCCATTTTTCGGCTGTTGCTGGAAAGGGTGGAGCCCGCGCTCCGCGCGGGCTGATCGACGCACGCACGGAAAACCTGCGCGGAGCGCCGGTTCCACCTTGTTGCCACAGCTTCGTTGCGGCTAAGTCGGCGGCATGGCCTCCATCGCCCTCATCGGACCCGGCGCCGTCGGCGGCGTCATCGCCGCCACCCTTACGGCGCGCGGCGGCCATGCGCTCACGCTCTGCGCCCGCCGGGCGCTGGGGGAACTCGATGTGGATCTGCTGGGCCGGCCGGTGCGCTTCACGCCCGCGGTCTTCACCGATCCGGCGCAGGGCCGACCGGCGGACTGGGTGTTCGTCTGCACCAAAGCTTACGACTGCGCGGGCGCGGCGGCGTGGTTTCCCGGACTCGTCGGCCCGCAGACGCGCGTGGCGATCCTGCAGAACGGCGTCGAGCATCGGGAGCGTTTCGTCGCCTGGCTGCCGGCCGAAAAGATTCTGCCCGTGATGGTGGACATTCCCGCCGAGCGCCCCACGCCGGGCCGCATCCTCCAGCGCGGCGCCGGCAAGATGATCGTGCCCGCGGGCGATGAAGGCGCCCGGTTTGTGGAGCTGTTCGCCGGCACGGCGCTGAGCGTGACGACGACGCCCGATTTCAAGAGCGCGGTCTGGCGCAAGCTCTGCCTCAACGCGCCCGGCGCGATCAACGCCCTGCTGTTGAAGCCCGCGGGTGTGTTCCGCGACGAAGCGGTCGGAGAACTGGCGAAGGCCATGGCGCGCGAGTGCCTGCTGGTCGGCCGCGCCGAGGGCGCGATTTTGGAGGACGACCTGCCGGAGCAGATCCTCGCGAACTGCCGCGCAGCTCCGCCGGACTCGATGAATTCCCTGCACGCCGACCGCGCCGCCGGCCGCCCGATGGAAGTGGACGCACGCAACGGCGCCGTCGTCCGCTTCGGCCGCAAGCACGGCCTCGCGACGCCGCTCAACGAAATGGCCGCGGCGTTGCTGGCGGCGGGATAAGAAAACAGGTTTTAACCACTAAAAGGGATTCACCAACGGTGAATCCTACGAAGTGCGGCTGTGGCTGATCGCTACCTCCTTGGGGTTCAGGGGGCCGGCTTATCGCCGGCTGGAGACTCTGGATTTGAGCCCTGTCGCCTCCGGCTCGGTAACTTCGCTGCGCTCAGAATGACACGCTTCGAGGATAAGTTCTCGATTCTGTCATTCTGAGCGAAGCGAAGAATCCAGATTGAGTCGGTCTGCGATAAGCAGACCCCAAATCAAAAACCGCAGGCGATCAGCCGAAGGGGTGAATGTAGGTTCCGCCGTTGGCGGAACCCCATTAGTGGTTCAAAACCTCAGCCTCACTCGCTCCAGTCGAGCGTGAGCAGCGACACGCCTTGGCGGGGGAGGGGGAACTTCAGTTCCGCCTGGCCGTTGGCCACGGCTACGGTGGCCGTGGCGTCGGTAAGGACGGCGAGTTCACTCGAGGCGAGCAGCTGGTCGTATTGCTTGCGGTTGGGGGCGAGGGGAGAGCCGAGGCGCTTCCACTCGCCGTAGGAGTTGGAGTGAAATTCGTCCACGCGGTGGTGGCTCAGCTGCGCGGATTTCAGGCCTGCGGGCAGGCCGTCCACGGTGAGCTCGACCTCGGCGGCGGGGCCGGCGAGGTCGTCGTCGTGGTAGTGCCAGACCATGAT
>JAUPWC010000691.1 GCA_030916665.1 Verrucomicrobiota bacterium | reverse complement strand
TCCTCGAACTCGCCGGACTGCCCGTTCCCGCGGCTGATTTCACCGGCCGCAGCCTTAAGTCGATCCTCCGCGGCGTCACCCCGGCTGACTGGCGCGATGCGCTTGTCGCGCAGTGCAACGGCGTCGAACTCGCCTACACCCCGCGCATCGTCTTCACCAAAGAGTGGAAATACATCTACAACGGCTTCGACCGCGATGAGCTCTACGACCTCGTCAACGATCCTCACGAGATGACCAACCTCGCCGCGCGCCCCAAGCACCGTGACGTCGTGTGCGCGATGTGTCGCCGCCTGTGGAAATTTGCCCGGGCCGAGGGCGACGAACTTCTCAGCAACTACTTCACCATCGGACTCGCGCCCTTCGGCCCCGCCGAGGCGTTCCGCGACTGACCGGCTTCTTCCCCACCCCATGAAAATCCTCCTACCCTGCGCCATGCTCTTCGTTGCCGCCACCACCCTGCTGCCCGGCGGTGAACCCATCGCCACCGCCGACATCCGCGTCCGCGATCCGTTCATTCTGCCCGACCCGGCGACCAAGACCTACTACCTCTACCGCCAGATCGCGAACGGCCGGCGCGACACGACCGAGGGCGTCCGTGGCGTCGAGGTCTTCCAGAGCAAGGATCTTCGCACGTGGACCGGTCCGCAGACCGTGTTCGCCCAGCCGCCCGGCTTTTGGGCCGACGCCGAGGTCTGGGCCCCCGAGGTCCATGCCCATCGGGGAAAATATCATCTCTTCGTGACCTTCACCGCCAACCGCCCCCTCCCGGGCGAAAGCGCGGCGGGCGCCCCGCCGATGCGCCCGCGCGGCACGCAGATCCTCGTGGCCGACCAACCCACCGGGCCTTTCCGGCCCTTTGCCAACCAAGCCCACACCCCCGCCGGCTGGATGTCGCTCGATGGGACGCTCTGGTTCGAGGACGGCGTGCCCTGGATGATTTTCTGCCACGAATGGCACCAGATCACCGACGGCACGATGGACCTCGTGCAGCTCGCCCCCGACCTCAGCGCTCCGGTCGGCGAACCCCGGTTGCTTTTTCCCGCGACGGCGGCCCCTTGGGTGAAAAGCATGAAGGAATCCATCGGCGGCCATCATGGCTACGTCACCGACGGCCCGTTTCTTTACCGCACCAAGACCGGCAAGCTCCTCATGATCTGGTCCAGTTTCGGCACCCAAGGTTACGCGATCGGCATCGCCGAGTCCACCTCGGGCAAGGTGACCGGCCCGTGGGTGCAGCAACCCGAGCCCCTCTTCAAGGCCGACGGCGGCCATGGCATGATCTTCACAAACTTCGAGGGCCGGCTCACGCTCTGTTTTCATCAGCCCAACAGCCGGCCGGATGAGCGCATGCGGTTTTACCCGCTGGAGGACACCGGCGACACACTCCGGTTGCTGAACCAGCCATGAGACCCCGCGCTTTGCTCTCGGCCCTGTGCCTGTCGGGCCTGCTGGCCCTCTCCGTCTCTGCCGCCAGTGTCGCCATCCCCGCCCCCGCCCGCAGCCCGGCGCCCTACACCCGCACGCCCGACGACTATCCGCCCAATCCCGACGCGACCTACCGCGACGGCGTGCCGCGCGGCCGTATCGAGGAACATGACTGGAACGACTCGCGGATCTTTCCGGGCACGACGCGAAAATTCTGGATCTATGTGCCCGCCCAATACACGCCGGACCGCCCCGCCGCCGTTATGGTGTTTCAGGACGGCCAGGGGGCCCTGAACCCCGAACGCTTTCTGCACGTGCCCGCGGTGTTCGACAACCTCATCGCCCGCGGCGACATGCCCGTGACCATCGCCATCCTCATCAATCCCGGCCAGCGCCCGCCGAACGCCGAGGATGCGATCGGCGCGCCGCCCAATCCCAACCTGCCGCGGAACCGCCGCTTCGAATACGACCGCCTGACCGACGACTACGCGCGGTTCCTCATCGAGGAAATCCTTCCCTTCGTCGGCGCCCGCTACCGGCTGACCGACAACCCGGATGAGCGTGCCATCTGCGGCAACAGCTCCGGCGGCATCAGCGCCTTCACCGTCGCCTGGCAGCGCCCCGACGCTTTCCGCAAGGTGGTCTCGCACGTAGGCAGCTTCGTCAACCTCCGCGGCGGCCATGTCTATCCCGACCTCGTGCGTGCCAGCCCCGCCAAGCCGTTGCGCATCTTTCTCCAAAGCGGCGTGAACGACCTCGAGAACGAGTTCGGCCGCTGGTTCCCCGCCAACCTCGCCATGGCCGCCGCCCTCGAAGCGAAGGGCTACGATCTGCGGACCGTCTGGGGTGATGGAGGCCACAACCCCCGCCATGCCGGCAGCATCTTTTCCGAGACCCTCCGCTGGCTCTGGCGGGATCATCCTGATGTCATCGCTCCCGGGCGCTGACCCCTGGGTTGCATTACGGGCATACGGGCCGCCCGTTGCCTGTCCGGGCGACAATTACCCTGAATCCTGACTCGTCGACTCCGTTCCAGCTGTCATCATCGTCTCCACCCCGCATGCCCGCGCTCAACCGCCGCGAGTTTCTCCGTCTTTCCGCCGCCGGCTCGGCCGCGGCCTTGTTCGGATCGGGCTGCAGGCGCGACGATCCCGCCCGACAAGGAAGGATACATCTCACCTACTGGGAGAAATGGACCGGCGAAGAAGGGGAGGCGATCCGCAAGGTGGTGGACGACTTCAACCGCTCCCAGGACCGCATCTACGTCGAATACCTGAACATGTCGCACATTGACCGAAAGGTCATCATCGCGACCGCCGGTGGCATGGGCCCCGACATCGCTGGCGTGTGGAGCCATACCCTCTCCACCCTGGCGGATCTCAATGCGCTCATGCCGCTCGACGAGCTAATGGCCACCGAGCCAGAGGGTCCCACCTGGATGGACCGTTTTTATCCCGCTGTCGGCGAACTCATGCGCCACCGCAACCGCGTCTACGGCCTGCCCAGCATGCACATG
>JAUPWC010000690.1 GCA_030916665.1 Verrucomicrobiota bacterium | reverse complement strand
TACGTGGATATCAGGAGGCTGACTATTAGCCTCCTAATCATTTCCGCAAGGAGAGTTTTGCAGCAATTACGTTACAGCGGTGCCACCCAAGTAACGAAACAGCCGGCCTGATGGCCGGCTGCGATTTCCATCGTTATTGTTTTATTCAGAGCGACTTAGCAGCCGCAACGACGGCCTCGGTGGTGATGCCGAGTTCCTTCATGGCGACATTGCCCGGGGCACTGAGGCCGAAACGGTCGATGCCGATGACCTTGCCGTCGAGGCCGACATATTTGCTCCAGAGCCCGGTGACACCGGCCTCGATCGCCACGCGCTTGCGACACGAGGACGGGAGGACGGACTCCTTGTAGTCCTTGGACTGAGCATCGAAACGCAGGAAGGACGGGACGGAAACCACACGCACTCCCCCACCCAACTGCTTGGCGGCGGCGACAGCCCACTGGAGCTCGGAACCGGCGGAGAGCAGGATGTGCGTGAGCGGAGCGGTTTCCTTCACGGCGATGTAGGCGCCCTTGAGCACGCCGTTGCGGCGCTCGGCAGCCGGAACCTCGTTCAGCATCGGCACGGCCTGGCGGCTGAGAGCGAGCAGCGTGGGACCATCGGCGCGTTCGAGCGCGGCGGCGAAGGCGCCGGCGGTCTCCTCCGGATCGGCCGGGCGGATGACATCGAGGTTCGGGATCACGCGAAGACCGGTGACAGTCTCGACCGGCTGGTGCGTGGGACCGTCCTCACCGACGCCGATGGAATCGTGCGTGTAGATGTAGATGACGGGCAGCTGCGAGAGCGCGGCGAGGCGCATTGAGGGACGCGAGTAGTCGGCGAACACGAGGAACGTCGCGCACGAGGTGCGGAAGATGCCGTCGTAGGCGACGCCGTTGTTGATGGCGGCCATGCCGTGCTCGCGAATGCCGTAGCGCAGGTTGCGACCGGCGCGGTTGGCCTTGTCGAAATCCTTGTCGGAAGCGATGTAGTTGAGCGTCGAGCCGTGAAGGTCGGCGGAACCGGAGATGAGCAGCGGCAGCGCGGCGGCGACGGGCTGGAGCACGTCCTTGCCGGCGGCGCGGGTGGCGAGCTTGGCGTCGGCGGCGAAAGCCGGAATCTTGGCCAGCAGGTCGGCGGCGTTGAGCTTGTCGTTGCGCGAATCGAGGAGCGCAGCCTTGTCCGGATTGGCGGCGCGCCAGGCCTCGTAGGTTTTGCGCCACTTGCCGTAGGCGCGCTTGAGGCGGGTCTTGTGCGCCTTGAAATACTCGCGGACCTCGGGGCTGACATAGAAGTGCTCCTCGGGGAGACCGAGGCCCTTGCGGGCACCTTCGGAGAACTTGGCACCGCCCTCGCCGTGTCCCTTCGAGGTGCCCTGCACCTCGGGAATGCCCTTGCCGATGACGGTCTTGGCGATGATGAGCTGCGGCTTGCCGGTCTTGGTCTTCTTGGCCTTGTTGACCGCCTTGGAGATGGCGGCGAGGTCGTGACCGTCGGCGAGCGTCTGCACGTCCCAGCCGATGGACTTGAAACGCACGGCGACGTTCTCGCTCTGGGTCTTGTCGGCCATGGCGTCGAGGGTGACGTCGTTGGCGTCGTAGATGAGGATCAGGTTGTCGAGGCCCTGGTGGCCGGCGAAAGCGATGGCCTCCATGGCCACGCCTTCCTGCATGCACCCGTCGCCCGCGAGGCAGACGACGTGGTGGTCGAAGATGGCATGCTCGGCGGTGTTGAAACGCGCCTCGGCCATCTTGCCGGAGAGGGCGAAGCCGACGGCGTTGCCGATGCCCTGGCCGAGCGGGCCGGTGGTGCACTCGACGCCGGGCGTCTCGTGAAACTCGGGGTGGCCGGGGGTCTTGCTGTGCAGGACGCGGAAATTCTTCACCTCGTCGAGCGAGAGGTCGTAGCCGCTCAGGTGGAGCCAGCTGTAGAGGAACATGGAGCCGTGGCCGGCAGACAGGACGAAGCGGTCGCGATTGAGCCAGCGGGGTTCGTCGGGGTTGTGAGCCAGCGCGTGACCGTAGAGCACGGCGCCGATTTCGGCGGCGCCGAGCGGCAGGCCGAGGTGGCCGGAGGAGCACTTGTGGACCGCATCGATGGCGAGGCCACGGGCCTGGTTGGCAGCTTGGGCGAGGATCTCGGTGTTCAGTTTCATGAAAGTGGCAGATAGTCGTGGAGTTGGGAGTAAACGGACGGGCGAGTGCTGCTGCAAAGCCCAAATTTTGGCATAAATCGCGATGGGCGATGTTGCCGGAAGCCCGCTGAGCAGGCTTGACCCGCTTAAAATTGCCACGCGGAGCCGAGTCTCCCTTTTCTGCCCCTGTAGGCAGGGCATGGGGGTATTCGCCCAGTCGCGACGACTTCATCGGGATTGGCCGCGACCGGGTCGCCCCGCACCAAGGTCGGTCGGATGCTCCCCGTGACCGCGCCTGCGTAGCGGTGGTATCTCCAGGCTCATGCTTCCGCCGTGGCGATTTTCCCTCGGTGCACAATGCCCGTTCCCATGCAATGCGGGCAACTCCGCGGCAGCTGTCCGCCTTCAAATACGGATTTGCTGCCGGCTGACCGGCCGCTAGCCTGACCCCACTATGGCCGACTCCAGCCGTCGCAACCGCGTCATCGCCGTCATCGTGGCGATCATCATCATCCTGTTCCTGCTGAACTACTGCCGGCGCCCGAAACCGGTCCCTGTTACGCCGACCGCGCCGATTCCTGCTGAAACTCAGGCCGCGGCCGAGGCCCGGCCATCAGCGCCCGTCCCGGAGACCAAGGAAGCCGAGGAAATTCTGTCCCCCGCCACCATCCAGGCACCACCCCAGGTCGGCGCCGGAGCTAAATTCGAGATCACCTGG
>JAUPWC010000689.1 GCA_030916665.1 Verrucomicrobiota bacterium | reverse complement strand
TCCTCATCAACGACGACACCTGGATGGGCCGCAACTCGGGCCTAATGGACCCCGAGGCCGGCCCGCCGATGGACGAGGAAATGAGCAAACTGCTCTTCGGTGAAAAAGGCCCCGTGCAGGCGACCGTCACCGGACTCGGCGACGCGGCGTTCGACTACGAGGCCGAGGTGGCGTCGGCCCAAGAGGCCTATGCCGCGCTCCGGCAGGAACTCGGCGCGGGCCCGGTCGCGACCGCCGCCCCGGCGCAGAGCGGCGAGTTGAAGAGCGTGCAGGTCGTGGGCGTGCGCTTCGCGCGCCTGACCGAGGAAGGCCTCGGCCTGCGCCCGTTCAGCTCCGAGCCGGGCTACACGCTGTCGCTGCTGGCCGAGCTGCCCGGCAGCGTGCTGGCGATGACCGAGGAGTGCGTCCTCGAAACCGCGGTCGCCGACGACGGCACCGACCTGCTGCCCGAGTCCGAGTGGAGCCGCCGCATCTCCCTCCCCAGCCTCTCCGACAGCAAGACCCATGTGCTCTTCGAGGCTCAGCTGGCCCTGCCCGGCCCGGGCGTGAAGCACATCAGGGAAGTCTCCGGCCGCCTGCAGTTCACCGTGGCCGCCGGCACGAAGGAAGTGGACCTCGGCTTCGCCAAACTGGCCGCCGGCGCCGACGGGAAGGAGCTCGACGCGCACGTCGAATCGCTCGACGGGCAGAATCTGGAGCTGAAGCTCGCGCTCAAACCCGACGACATCAGGGCGCTGTTCCTCGTGGTCGGCGGCAACAAGACCGAGCTGAACCGGCGCGGCTACAGCGGCTTCAACGACAGCTACACCTACACCTTCGAGTCCGAATCCGGCTTCCCCGCCAAGGCGAAGCTCGTCGTGGATACCTACGCCGACCTGCAGACCTTCAACGCGCCCTTCAAACTCGAGCACCTCACCCTCCTCGGCGAACCGGCGGAGTAGTGCGTGGCAGGGTCACCACGACGACACTCAGCCATGGAGACGGGACGAGGGGGGGCTTCAACCTCCGGAGGGATTGAACCCCGATGACCTCGCCTACCGGCGATGCTACGGGGCGCAGCATCGTTACCTGCACCCCGACCGCACCGCACTCCCCGGAGATTCACCGGCGCGCGTGCCGGAGCAGAAATACCGTTTCTAACCCGACCGGGCCAAGCCGGTTTGTAACGCAACAGATTGCATGCCGCGGAAACCTTCAGCCGCGGCGTTTCTGCAGGGCGGTGATCTCGTCGCGCAGGGTGTTGCCGTCCTGCCGGGCGTTGCGGCGAACGCGCTTGAAGGCCAGTTCGCCGGCCTTCAGCCGCTCGCTCAGCTCCGCATTGTCCTTCGTGAGTCGGACCACGGATTCGTTGGCGGCGAGCAGTTTGGCCTCCAGGTCCCTGATTTGTTGCTCGGGCATGAGCCATGACTACACCCGGATGACGGCAATAGCCACTCCCATCCGCTGTCCAGGCACCGTCGCACCTGTTCGCCGGCACCCGATCCGCATCCTGCCTCGCTTGCCTGCTACGATTTGCGCGGCACGGTCTGCCGCCGGCGCACCCAGCGCTCCTCGACGCCGGTGACCTGCCCGGCCTCGTCCACGAGGAAGCGCAGCGTCATGTTGCCCTCCTCGCTGACGAGCAGACGTTCGCCGGCGGGATAAAAAATCCGTTTCACGCGGTCCTTGTAGTTCCACTGGAAGGCATCGCCCTCGCGGGTGAACCGGTGCGTGGTCTGCGGCGGCTCCAGGGTGTATTCACCCTCGAACGGCGCATAGGCGGCAGCGTCGAAGGCAAGGAGCCGCTCGGGTTTCACAAACGGATCCTTCGCATACTCGGCGTTGGCGATTTTTTGCTTTTCGATCGCCGCGAGGGCGCGGCGCTTTTCGTCGCCGGAACCGGGTTTCAGATCCGGCATCAGCTCGCGCACATAGGCCCGGGTGAGCGGGTCGATGTCTTCCTCCGTGTAGGTGCCGGCGGCGCGCAGGATCGTCGCAAACAGAAAGCCGCTGCGCATGGCCTCGACCGCCTTGTTGACGACGGGCTTGAAGGCGAACAGGGCGCTCTTCACGGCCGCGCGTTTGAAGACGCCCATTTTCTGCCCCTTCATGGCCTTGTCCATGAGTTCCTTCAGCACGGGACCCGTGGCACTGCGCGGGGGCAGATAAAACACCCAGTCGTAGCGCGTGAGCGGGTCCCGCTCCAGCTCCGGGGGCGTGAGCGTCTGCAACCGCCGCTCGATGCGCGCGTCGTCGAAGCCTTCGGCCCACGCAAGCTGGTAGAGGCGCGACGCCGGGCCGACCAGCGGCATGGGCAGCGCCGGCATGAAGGTCTCGAAGGTGATGCCCATCCGCACGCTTTCCTGATCGTCGATCTTGAACTTGCCCTGGACGTGCCCGAGCGCGGCCTTCATCTGCGCGGCGGCCGGTGCCAGACCGGGATCAATCCGGCCGGTCTCGGACCAGTCGATGAATTTCCGCATCAGCAGCACGGGGTGGGGTTCGCCCTTGGCGCCCACGATGACGAGCCCCTTGCCCGTGGAGTCGCCCAGCGTCTCGTAGGCGATCTCGACCACCTCGTCGGCAAACTTCTCGGCGTAGCGCCGGTCGCCCTGGGTGCGCGCATGGATGGAAATCGAGAGCGGCTTGCCCTGCACGACGAAGGGCGTGAGCTGCACGTCCTTGCCAAATTCGTCGGTCGGCGGCTCCGTCGCCCCGGCCAGCCCGGCGAGAACCAGGGCGAGCGCCCCGATCCGGGGCCACCGGCGCACCCGCGGCGAGCCGGCTCCGACCACCAGCCCGGGCAATGCCGCGGAGCAACGGCTCTGCGTTGTGCTTCGTGGTGACGGCACCGGTTGGAATAAATTCATGCGCAGGGCTTGGTCAGATCGGAGCGATGTTCCCAACAAGTTTGGATGAACGGCGATTCGGGGACCCCTCCATGACCCGGGTCCGGAAGAAAAGTGCCAACGCCACGCGGATGCGCCGCGGATATTCTCGGTTTGCAGCGGGCAACCAATCTGCATGCTCGGTCACCTACCCCATGAAACTCCGCCCCCTCGCCCTCATCGCCCTGATCATCGCCGCCACCCTGCCGGCCCAAGCCGCCGACCTGATCGGCAAATGGACCGCCGAATTCGACACCCAGATCGGCGTGCAGAAATACATCTACGAATTCAAACAGGGCGGCGAACAGGTCACCGGCCAGGCGACCTACGATCATTCCATGGGCAAGGGCACCGTCCAGCTGCGCGCCATCAAGGTCGAGGGCGACAAGGTGTCCTTCAGCGAACCCCTGGTGATCGAAGGCAACGAGATCACCATCACCTACACCGGCACGC
>JAUPWC010000688.1 GCA_030916665.1 Verrucomicrobiota bacterium | reverse complement strand
GGTGGTCGTCTCCAAGCTGCTCATGGAGCTGCTTGTTCATGGTAACGTGCTGAAAAAGATGCCGATGTTCTCGGTCCTGCAGAACACCAACATCGACTTCCTCAAGCACGGCAAATCCGCCCTGATCGGCGCCGGTGCGCTGGTCGCTGTCGGCCTCGTGACCGTCGCGGTGAAGGGCAAAAGCATCTATGGCATTGATTTTCTCGGCGGCGACACGGTTTCGCTTTCGTTTGCCAAGCCCGTCGAAGTCGGCGCGCTTCGCACCGCGGCGCAGGCCGCCGGCTTCAAGGAGATCAATTCGGTCTATCAGCGCACCATCGGCTCGGACCGCGAGCTGCTCAAGATTACCACGCCCTTCGACGAGGCCGCCCCGCTGGTCGGCGCGCTCCAGAAGGCTTTCCCCGACTCCCAGTTCGTCAACGAGGGCGTCACCCGCATCGGCGCTTCGGTCGGACACGAGATCCAGCTGAACGCCGCGTGGTCGCTCTTCTGGGCGTTGCTGCTCATGCTCATCTACGTGGCCTTCCGCTTCGAATTCGGCTACGGCGTGGGCGCGGTGGTAAACATCATCCTCGGCCTGCTCATGACCATCGGCGTCTTCGTGCTGTGCGGCCGGCAGTTCAACGGCTCCATGGTCGCGGCCATCCTTCTCGTCGTGGGTTACGGCATCAACGACACCATCGTCGTGTTCGATCGCATCCGCGAGGAGCTGAAGCTGAACCCCACCGGCACGCTGCGCGACATCGTCAACCGCTCGCTCAACCTCACGCTCTCCCGCACGATCGTCACCGGCGGCACCACGCTGCTGACGGCCATCACGCTCATCGTCGTGACCAGCGGCGACGTGAACGACATCGCGCTCACGCTCCTCATCGGCGTCGTCATCAGCACCTTTGGTTCGATCTTCATCGCCACGCCGGTGTTCTACTGGTGGCACAAAGGCGACCGGAAGCACGTCGAGGCGCACCACGACATCGCGCCCAAATACGAGTGGGCCGGCTCTTCCCGCGCATCTGAATAACCGGGCGGCCGACGCCTGACATGCGCTGGAACTACACGCCGGTCCACGCCGAAAGCGTGGAGGCCCTTGCGCGCAGCCTGGACACGACGCCGATCGTGGCCGAGCTCCTCCTGCGCAACGGGGTGGACGGGGAGGCGGCCGCCCGCTTCCTCCAGCCCACCCTGGCGAGCCTCGCCGATCCGTTTCTGGTGACGAATCTCGAGCGGGCCGTGGACCGTCTGCTCCAGGCCCTGCAACGCAAGGAAAAGGTCACCGTGCTCGGCGACTACGACGTGGACGGCGTGTGCAGCACCACGATCCTTGTCTGCCTGCTCCGCCGTCTCGGTCTTTCCCCAAACTACGTGGTCCCGCGCCGGGCCGAGGAGGGCTACGGACTCACCTGCACCTCGATCGAGCGCGCCTTGGAGGCCGGGGTGCCGGACCTGTTCATCGCCCTCGATTGCGGCACCAACTCCGCCGATGAGGTCGCTTTGCTTCGCGGCAAAGGCGCCGAGGTCATCATCGTGGACCATCACCGCTCCACCGAGCCGCCCGCGTCGGATGCCATCCTCATCAACCCGCACGTCCATCCGACGCCCGGCGATGACGCCTGGCGCTACCTCTGCACAGTCGGCCTGGTCTTCAAGCTGGCGCACGGGCTCCTGAAGAAGCTGCGCGCCGAACAGCATCCGGTGGCGCTCACCATCGTCCTGAAGGATTACCTCGATCTCGTGGCCATGGGCACGATCGCCGACCTCGTGCCGCTGCACGGAGAGAACCGCATCTTTGCCCGCCATGGCCTGCGCGTGCTCGCCGAGACCCGCCGTCCGGGCCTGCTTTCCCTGATGCAGGTGTCGGGGCTCAAGTCCGATCAGGGCCTCGTGCCGACCGACATCTCCTTCCGTCTCGGACCACGCATCAACGCCAGCGGCCGCCTCGCCGACGCCGCGCTTTCGGTGGACCTGCTGCTGAGCGGTGATCCGCGTTTCTGCGAGGACGCATCCCGCCAGCTCGACGGCCTCAACCGCGAACGCCAGGACATCGAGCGCCTGATCACCGAGCGCGCGGAGCGGCATGTGGAAGAGCGTTTTGCCGGGGCCGGCGGCTTCGTGTTGTTCGACGAAGCCTGGCATCCCGGCGTCGTCGGCATCGTGGCCGGGCGAATCTCGCGCAAATACAACCGGCCGGCCATCGTGCTCGGGAACGAGGGCGAACTCGCCAAGGGTTCCGGTCGCGGCATCACCGGCTTCAATCTCGTCGAAATCCTCGGCGCCTGCGCCGACTGCCTCGACGGGTGGGGCGGCCACCCGATGGCGGTGGGCGTTTCCCTCCGCAAGGAGCGGCTGGAGGAGTTTCGGGGCCGCTTTGAGGACGCCATCCGCTCCCGGCAAAACGGGGCCGGCGCGGAGCAGGGAGTCGAGCTGTCCGGCTGGCTCGACGCCACCGACATCAACGAGAAGCTCATGGGGGAACTCGACCGCCTGCATCCCTTCGGCATGGGCAATCCCGAGCCGGTCTTCGGGGTGCGCGGCATCCGGTTGCGCCACCGGCCCGACGTGTTCAAGGAGCAGCATTTCCGCTTTGCCGGGGAGGATGCCGCGGGCCGGCGCATCAGCGGCGTGGCCTGGAAACTCGCGGACCGTCTGCCGCCGGTCGGGCCGCCGCTGGAAATGGCGGTGCAGCTGAACTGGAATCACTACAATGGACGCCGCACCCTGCAAATGGAGTTGCTAGATTGGCGCCCAGCCGGAACTTAGTCCACCGACCCAGCCCCGCGCATGTTTGAGACGCTGCTCAAGTCCTTCCAAAACTCCCCCCTTTCGTTGTGGGGACCGTTCTTCGTGCTGCTGCTGTGCGGGCTCGGCCTGCCGCTCCCCGAGGATGTCGTGCTGGTGACGGCCGGTGCCCTCGGTGAGATCGACGGACGCTCGTGGATGGAAGTCAGCGTCGTGATGTATGCCGGCGTGATGCTCGGCGACTCCACAATTTTCTTTGCCGGCCGCCACTTTGGCATGCGCTGGCGCAGCTCGAAATGGTTTCAGCGCTACTTTTCCCAGAAGAAGCAGGACAAGGTGGAGGATCTCTTCGAACGCTACCACTCCTGGGTGCTTTTCGTGGGGCGGTTTCTGCCCGGCCTGCGCATGCCGATCTTCTTCACCGCCGGCTCCACGCGCGTGAAGTATTGGAAATTCTTCTTCTTCGACGGTCTCGCCGCACTCATCAGCGTGCCCTTCTTCGTCTGGCTCGGACACTGGCTGTGGTCGAGGTTCAAGGACGACATCGCCCAACTCGACAAAGCCCTGTCCCGCACGCAGACCTACACCATGATCGTCGCCGGTGTCATCTTCATCGTGGTCGTGATCGTGGTGGTGAAAAAAGTCCGCGAAGCCCGGATGAAGTGGGACGAGTAGCATGGGGCCCCCGTGGTGGGTGGAGTGGTGTAGAGGCCGGGCTTTTTAGCTCCCTCGGCCCGCCGAAATCCGGATAAAATTCTGCTTGAAGTAAGCCGCCGGACCCCGCTTATTCACCGCTCCTTAACGCAGCTGTAGCTCAATTGGATAGAGCATCTGACTACGGATCAGAAGGTTTGGGGTTCGACTCCCTACAGCTGCGCCACTTTGAAACTCCGGCAATCCAACAGGTTGCCGGAGTTTTTGTTTTCAGTCGTCCGATACTCCGGCGCCTGCTTCGGGTTGGATCAAAATGGAGCCGGGGCGACCTCGCCCCGGTGCTTGAACTTCTGGCTTTGATTGCACTGCTCGCGCAACTGACCGTGGCAATCCGGCTGCCTGCGGCTCGTCACGGGAGACAGCGCTGGTTAATCACCAAGACCACCTCGACTCGATTGAGATCATCACGCCGTTTGGGTCCACGGACTCTCGTTTCTACGTCAGCAAGCACGAAGGAACGGCAACAAAGGTAAAGAGTAAGGCATGACCCCTTTGGCTGGCCACAAAGGTAAAGAGTAAGGCATGACCCCTTTGGCTGGCCTTGACCCCTTTGGCTGGCCTGACCCCTTTGGCTGGCCTTGGCTGGCCTGCCTTTGGCTGGCCCTTTGGCTGGCCTCCCCGAATTATCTGTCACCTATCACTCCGGATCATACCGGCGGCAGCGCTGCCATCTGCCGAATTTCACCACCATCCGCCAGTCGTTTCCGGACGGGGACGAGCGCGTGCTGGTGCATGTGCCATCCCCCAACACCGGGGAGAGCTGCACGGTGTTCTGGTCGCTGGCCATCTCCCCCGGGTTCCGCGGGCCGCCGCCGGAGCAGCAGATCGAGTTCGCCGTCCGCGTGCTCAATGAGGACCGCCAGATGTGCGAGCTGCAGATCCCGCGCGAGGTGCCGCTCAATCCGTCACGCGGCGGTTGGGGCGTGCTCGTCATGCCCGGCGACACGCTTGCGACCACCTTCCAGAAACAATTCCGCCGCTGGCTGGCTTCCTGAGTGAGCGGCCGCTTGACCCGCAGCGGCCAACACCCGAAGTTGGAGCCGGATTTATCGTGAAACTTGGTTTCAACTTGGATCCGGCCCCTGGTTTGGTGCTGTGTAGCCCTGCGCGGGAGCGCAGGGAGAGGAGGGTGCGTGCGCACCTAAAAATCCCGCTGCTCCCTCAGCGGGCTACACCCGTTGTCCCGTGGGGCAGGACCGGGCTGAGCCTGTTGATCGGTTTGGTGCTCGCCTCCGCGAGCGGCGCCATGGCTGCACCGGAAGCGACGCCGACCGAGCTTCCTGGCGCGGAGACACGGATTTACCGTAATGACGGAACCACGCCGGCGATGCGGCTGTTTATCATGAAGCCCGACGGCTGGCAGGCGGGCGACCGGCGTCCGGCGTTGATTTTCTATTTCGGCGGCGGTTGGACGACCGGCACGCCCGCCAGCTCGGTCTTCTGGGGGAAGTTCGCCGCCGGACTCGGGATGGTGGGCATCGCCCCCGACTACCGCACGAAGGGCCGGCACGATGTCCCGCCGATGG
>JAUPWC010000687.1 GCA_030916665.1 Verrucomicrobiota bacterium | reverse complement strand
GACGTCGCCCGCGCCGGCGACCGGCTCGTCGCCGTCGGCGACCGCGGTCATATCCTGCTCTCGAACGACGAGGGTCGCACCTGGCGGCAGGTCATCGTGCCGACGCGTGCCATGCTCACCGGCGTGTCCTTCGGCGACGCCAAGCACGGCTGGGCCGTCGGGCACGACGGCGTGATCCTCGCCACCACAGACGCCGGCGAGACCTGGACCCGGCAGGATGCCGGCAACGATCTGGAGACCGTCTGGCTCGACGTGTTCTTCAGCGATGCCCGGATCGGTCTCGCCGTCGGCGCGTATGGGAAAGGCCTGCTCACGTTCGACGGCGGCAAAACCTGGCAGCCCGCCGCGCCTCCGCCCGACGAACTTCACCTCAACCACATCGCCCCGACCGCCACCGACACGATTTACGTGGCCGGCGAGGCCGGCACCCTGTTGACCTCCACGAATGCGCGCTCCGGGTGGCGCCAGCTCGACGTCGCCTACGACGGCTCCCTCTACGGCACCCTGCCCCTCGGAGATGGCAAACTCCTCGCCTTCGGCCTGCGCGGTCGCGTCTTCTGGTCCGACGATGCGGGCGAGACCTGGAGCCCGCGCGAAACCGCCGCCCCCGTCCTCATTCAGGCCGGCCTGCGCCTGAAATCCGGAGTCGTTGTGCTGGCCGGACTCGGCGGAAATTTTCATCTCAGCCGCGACGGCGGGGGCACCTTCACCCACTGGCAACCTGCAGCCTACACCGGCGGCGTGAGCGCGCTGCTCGAGGCCGCAGACGGAAGCCTGCTCGTCGTCGGCGACAAAGGCGCCGCACGGCTGTCACTGCCATGAGCGCCCCGGATATTGGCCATCCCCTCATTGTAGCGGTGGTCTATGACCGCCGTCGGACCGCCATGCCACGTTCATCGGCGGTCATAGACCGCCGCTACACCCCATGATCGCCCTGCTTGTCATTGCGAGGAGCATGGCGACGAAGCAATCCATCCGGATCGCCCCGCCCGGCCAAGCCGGGCTCGCGATGACAACCCCATGATCGCCCGCCTCGAGGAACTCATCTTTCGGCACCGCCTCGTGACGCTGGCGGTCTTCGCCGCGATCACGCTCGTGCTCGGCTGGTTCGCCGCCAAGACCCGCGTGGACGCCAGCTTCGACAAGCAGCTGCCCACCGACCACGAATACATCGAGAACTTCCGCAAGCACCGCACCCAGTTCGGCGGCGCCAACCGCGTGGTCATCGCCCTCGTCGCGCAACAGGGCGACATCTTCACGCCGGATTTTTTCAAGACCCTCAAGGCCGTCACCGACGAGGCCTACTACCTGCCCGGCGTGGACCGGGCGCAGGTGATGTCAATCTTCACGCCGAACGTTCGCTACATCGAAGTCGTCGAGGAGGGGTTGCAGGGCGGCAACGTCATCCCCGCCGACTTCGCGCCCGATACGGCCGGCTTTGAGAAAGTGCGCCAGAACATCGTGAAGTCCGGCCGCCTCGGCATGCTCGTGGCCAACGACTACACCGGTGCCGCCGTCATCGCCTCGCTGCAGGAGGTGGACCCGCAGACCGGCCGGACGCTCAATTACGCGCAGGTGGCCGAAGCGCTCGAAAATAGCATCCGCGCCAAATATCAGACCGACGCCATCAGCGTCCACATCATCGGCTTCGCCAAGGTCATCGGCGACATCACCGACGGCGCCAAGGGCGTGCTCGTGTTCTTCGGCATCGCCCTCGTGATCTCCGCCGTCCTGCTCTACTACTTCTCGCAGTCGCTGATGCTCACCGTGCTGCCGCTGCTCACGTCGTTTTGCGCCGTGGTCTGGCAGTTCGGCATCCTCAACCTCCTCGGCTTCGGCATCGACCCGCTCTCGATCCTCGTGCCGTTCCTGATCTTCGCCATCGCCCTGAGCCACGCCACGCAGATGCTGCGCTCGTTCCGATACGAGTTCAACCATGGCAAGGACGAACTCGCCGCCTCCCGCGCCTCGTTCAGCAACCTCTTCGTGCCGGGCTGCATCGCCATCCTCACCGGCACCGTCGGGTTCAGCACGATCTACCTCGTCCACGTGCCGACCATCCAGGAACTCGCCGTCACGGCGAGTCTCGGCGTGTTCCTCATCATCTTCACCGACCGCTTCCTCCTGCCCGTGCTCGTCTCCTACACGAAGATGTCGCCGGGCTTCCGCCGCCGCGTGAACTTCCGGCGCTTCGCGCTGCAGCCCTACTGGCGCCGCCTGACCAAATTCACCACCGGCCCCGTCAGCTCGACCGTCATCATCATCCTGTCGCTGGCCCTGCTCGTGTTCGGCTGGCTCAAGTCGCACGAGGTCAAGATCGGCGACCTGCACGCCGGCGTACCCGAGTTGCGGCAGGACTCGCGCTACAATCAGGACACGGCGGTCATCACGAGCGAGTTCAGCATCGGCGTGGACGTCATCACCGTGCTGGTGGAGACCGTGCCCAACGGCGTGGTCGAATTCGACGTCATGTCGCTGGTGGACCGCTTCGCCTGGCACATGCGCAACATCGAGGGCGTCCAGTCCACCGCTGCGCTCACCGACTACGCCCGCACCATCAACGCGGGCTGGAACGAGGGCGCCCTCAAATGGCGCGTCATCCCGCGCAACCCGCACGCCCTCGCCCAGTCCGTCTCCCCGGTCGAAACCTCCACCGGGTTCCTCAACAACGACGGCAGCGTCATCCCGGTGATGATCTACCTGCACGACCACAAGGCCGAGACCATCAAGCGCGTGATCGCCGCCGTGAAGGAGTTCCGCGCCGCCAACACGAGCGACCGGGTCAAGTTCGCCCTCGCCACCGGCAACATCGGCGTGATGGCCGCCACCAACGAGGTCGTGGCCGCCGCCCAGAACCCCATGGTGCTCTGGGTCTATGCCGCCGTGATCGTGCTCTGCCTGCTCTCCTTCCGCTCCTGGCGCGGCGCGCTGTGCGTCATCGTTCCCCTCGTCGTGGTTTCCTACCTCGGTTACGCGCTGAAATACTACCTCGATATCGGCCTGAAGACCTCGACGCTGCCGGTCATCGCGCTCGGCGTGGGCATCGGCGTGGATTACGGCATCTACCTGTTCTCCGCCATCCAGGAGCGTCTCGCGCAGGGCGAGACCTTCGAGGACGCCCTCTGTTTCGCCTTCGCCACGATGGGCACCTCGGTGATGTTCACCGGCAGCGCGCTCGCCGTCGGCGTGGGCACCTGGGCGTGGTCCGCGCTGAAGTTCCAGGCCGACATGGGCATTTTGCTCAGTTTCCTGTTTTTCTTCAACATGCTCGGCGCGATGTTCCTCATGCCGGCCCTCGGCCGCTGGCTGTTCCATAGCCACCTCTCGCACCACCTCAAACCCGCCGACCCGGTGCCGCCCGAGTATTCAAACCCGCCGCAGGCCTGACGAGTTGCCCGGCGCATGAGCTAGTTCGCTTCGCCGGTTTCGACCTTCCCTTGGGACGTGAACGTGAACGCCAAGTCGAACTCGGCCTCGATCGTTTCGGTCCGGATCACCCGCTCATAGGTGAACTCGCCTTCCCTCGCCCGCTCAAGGTAGTGCACCCGCGCCGGAGCGAACTTCCACTGCCGCACGGCCACCTCAACCGCTTCGCGAAACGCCGCGGCATATGCCGGCGAGGCCACATTGACGACCAGCAGGCTCGGTCGGATATTCGTCACCGATCCATCGGTATCGACCGTCACGCGCACACCGACTGTGGCCGCCCCAGCCTTCGCGGCCAACGCGTCGGGTGGATAAAGCGGCATCACGAGCGGATGAATCGCCTGCGCATCACGGTAATTCGCGCGATTGACCGGTTCGACCATTTCCTTGTCCGACGCTGGCGGCGGCCGGGTTGCGGCGGCTCGACCACCCGAAACGACGTGCTCCCACGGGCTTCGCCTTTCGGTGAGTGTTTGCAGCCCAAGCCCCAGAGGGTGCCCAGAAATACTCCGCCAATGGCAATGCTCGCGCCCAGTTTCATCCGTGGTGATGTGTCCGACACCCATAGCACCCGCCGAATTCAAAACCGCACAACTCAATCAATTCTCATTCGGGTC
>JAUPWC010000686.1 GCA_030916665.1 Verrucomicrobiota bacterium | reverse complement strand
TGGCGACCGACAGCCGGATCCCGAAGAGTTCGCGGATGGTGTTGTCCTATTCCGTGCGGTTGAAGCGTCTTGCGGTGACGCGTCCGCTGTCCACCGGCTTGGAGAGATCGATGTGGATGAGGCGCTGATGGAGCAGCGAGACAACTTCGGCGCGTTCCTCCGGGGTGGGCTGGTCCTCCCGGTCGGGCGGCATCGCGCCGGCGCGGAGCTGGCGGTGGACCAGTTCCCAGGTGCGGCGGCCGTCGTGATCCGCGCGGCCGACATCAACGAGGTCCTCCAGGTTGATGTCACCCTTGCGCGTGTCGGCATTGTGGCAATCGAAGCAGAAGATGTCCAAGAACGGATGGATAACCTGCGAGTAAGCCAGCGGATCGGGGGCGGACGGTGCATTGGCACCGGCAGATGCCGCAAAAGAAGCGGTCAGCGTCAGGCCGGCCAGAAGGGCGTGGGCGGAGCGTAGGTTCACGAAAGGGGCAGGGCGGGATTTTCCGGAAGGGGTATGACAACAGAATCACCCGGGCCGGACGTTTCCATGCGGAGGTCGTATTTTCGTAATATGCCCCGTGATATTGGCCGGCAGGGGTGGCCGGTGCCGCGCAGCGTGGTGCGCCCGGGTTTTCTTGGGAACGATCCGGGACGAACCACGAATGGACACGAAGGAAAACGAATGGGGGAAGTTCCCGGCATGTGTTACTGTCCTAGGGTGGATGCGGTTGCCTGGCGGGGGATGGCGACCAAGGTTGGCGCATGCGTATCATCATTTCCCTACTTTCACTGGGAGTTTCCGGGCTGATCGTGTCCGGGATTGCCTCGCCGCCGGCGAAGAGCAGCCGCGACATGAACATCCTTATGATCATGGTGGAGGATTGGTCGGCCTTTGCGATCGGGGCCTATGGCAACCCGGTCGTGCAGACGCCCCACGTGGATCGGCTGGCGCAGCAGGGCCTGCGGTTTGACCGGGCCTATTGCCAGGGCACGGTGTGCAACCCGTCGCGGGCCTCGCTTGTGACGGGACTGCGGCCGGACTCGACCCGGGTCTATGGCAACGGCGAAGCGATGGACCGGGTCGTGCCGACTGACGCGCCCTCGCTGGCGCGGGTGTTGAAGGCGCGCGACGGCGCGTGGCTGGGTAACATTGGCAAGCTCGTCCACCGGTGGGACGAGGCGCAGCGCTTCGGGATGGGTTTCGATCTCAACGAATACACTCACCCTTACGACATACTGGAGAATTTTGCCGGAGAGCAGAGTCCGGTGCCCGCCCCGCCCGGGGTGTCGGTGTGGGCGGAGGACGAGGCGCTGTTGCTGCCCGAACCGCACGGCACGCGGTTGCGCGAACTGCAGGCGGAGCGCGAGTCGCGAAAGGCCGCAGGCGAGGCGGACACGTGGGAGCTCCGCAAAGGTTTCCAGCAGTATCATGCCGAGATGATCGGGGATTCGGGCCTGCCGGAGGAGGCGATGGAGGACGGCCGCATCGCCCGGCGCACGGTGGACCTGCTCGGGCAGCTCGCGCGGCGGGAGGGCGGGAAGCCCTTTTTCCTGTCGGTGGGTTTCTACGCCACACACACGCCCTTGCTCGCGCCGAAAAAGTATGTGGACCTCTATGATCCCGCCGCGATGGAGCTGTCGCCCGCTCAGCCGGAGAGGGACATCGGTGTGCCGCCGATCGCGCGACGAATGGGGCGAAACTACGACATTTTCAACGGTCTGTATCCGCAGTTTGCGCAGACCCCGGAGCGGGAGCGCGAGGCACTGGCGGCCTACTATGCCTGCGCGACCTACGTGGACGCGCAGATTGGCCTCGTGCTTGAAGGGTTGGAGGCGGCGGGATTGGCGGACAACACGATCGTGGTGTTCTTCTCCGACCACGGCTTCCAGCTCGGTGAGCACGGGATGTGGAGCAAGTTCAGCCTGTTCGAGCAATCCACGCGCGTGCCTCTGATCGTGCGGATTCCCGGCGCCGCCGAAAACGGCCGCGTCACCGACGCGATGGTCGAGCTGGTCGATGTGCTGCCCACGCTGGCTGAGTGGTGGGGCCTGGCCCGTGACCCGCGTTGGGAAGGAGACAGTTTCGCCCCGCTCGTGAAGCAGCCCGACCAGCCCTGGAAGGAAGCCGTGTTTGCCACGATCCCGATCAGCGGCCTCGGCCGCATGGTGCGGACTCCCGGCTGGCGTTACAGCGAATGGCGCAAGGACACGGCCCTGCCCGGGAAATCAGCCCCGGTGGCCCGCGAACTCTATGACCTGCGGAATGACCCCTTGGAACAGATCAACCTCGCCGACGATCCCGCCCACGCCGCGCAAGCCGCGGCGATGGCCGCCCGCCTGCAAGCCGGCTGGCAAGTCGCGCGACCGCCGGGCGCAGGTAAGTGAGAGGCGGAAAGTTCGGAAGTGTGGCTCATACCCATGCCAAAGACCCTGCCAGGCACGCGATAAACATTCGATATAAACCTATGCAAACTTCGCCAGACAATCATTTCATTGGTGCTACCCCCACAAGTTTAGAAGCAGCGAAACAGGTGCATTTCATCGAAATGCGCAGCTATCGAAAACGTCGTCCATTTATCCTTGGCATGGTTATGATGGCGGCCCCTTTGCTTGTGGCTGTAGTCTCTATCGAAAGCTGGAGTATAAAGATTGGAGCATTGCTTGTGGCCCTCGGATTCAAGCTTGTTCACGACACAATTACCCAGCACTTCGCGTCGAAATTAGCTATCGATAGGTTCCGGAAGAACAATGCCTGATCAGCCAACTCCGGGGTTCGAGGTGGAGTCAGGTCACGAATCGCGAGACCCGTCCGAAACGGATTTTGCGATCTCGTCATGCGTGACCTGATCTAATCGCCGCGTGTTATGCTGGAATGAAACTGCGCCTAGCCGCGCGTTTCGTGGCGCTCCTTGGGTTTTCTGGCGCGCCGATCATGGAGCGAGAACGCGATGTCCGCGCCGCTACGGTGCGACCGGGCTGAGCTCCTCGATGCGGATGTTGCGGTAGAACAACTCGGCGCCTTCGGCCTGGAGCAAAATGGGCCCGTCGTCGCAGTGGGCGCATGCTTGGACTGATTTCTAACTCCAGGCCGGCCGCTTGGGCAGTACCGCGGCGTGTGCGGTCGACCAGTCGTCTGTCCTGTTGAGATGGAGTGGATTCCCATGTTACGGTGATATGATAAAATTCGTGAGCCACCAGCACTGTCCCGCAAACTTCATTCCCATGCGAACCACCCCTGTTGGCACTCTAGGACGTTTGCTGGTCTCGGCCACGAGCATGGTCATCGCCGGGAGTACACTGCCCGCCGGGGCCGCGTCCGGGGCACCGGTCGCGCGGGTTTTTGCCTGGGACAATCCGATCACCGACGGGCTCAACGGCTACGGACTGAAGGATGTCCATATCCTCGACGACGCGGGCAGCTGGTATCTGGTGGCCACGGAGATGCGCGTGCCGGCGCAGGAGAAGCGTGGGCTGGTGCTCTATCGCTCTCCGGACCTGGTGCATTGGCGCGAGGCGGCGCTGCTCTTCGACCGGGAGACCATCCCGGCGGACGCGTGGTATCGCGATGAATGGCTGGCGCCGGAGATCCATCAGCTCAACGGCAAGTATTTCGCGCTCTTTCACTGTCGGAACAACCGGCAGCGGCCTTACCGGCTGCCGGGTTGCGGCCTGGCCGTGGCGGACCGGATCGAGGGGCCCTACCGTAATCTCACGCCGGACCGGCCGCTCTATTGGGGCAACAACACCAACCTCTTCACGGCGCCGGATGGCCGCGTCCATCTCTATTGGGACCGCGATGGACGGATCTATTCCGCCGAACTTGATCCCGAGAGGGGGGCGCTGAAGACGGAACCGCGGGAAATCCTCGGACCGGCCGCACTGGGCAAGCAGTTCCGCTTTCTCGACGCGCCGTTTGTCGCGGAACGGGACGGGAGATACTACATGATCACGTCATCCTTCTACGCCGGTTACATCATCCGGGTGCGCTACCTGACGTCGCCTTCGGCCGACGGGCCCTGGACGATGGCCGCGGAACCGCTGCTGACCTTCATCGAGAGCGAAGCGGACTCGACTCTCCGGATGACCTACCCGCCGGGATACTCGTTCGCCCCGCCGACCCAGGTGATCTTTCATCACCAGATATTCCGCGGACCAGGCGGGATGGACTACCTAGCCTATCACAGCTCGGAGAAATACTCCGAGCCGCGCTTGGTCATTGAGCCGATCAAGTTCGACGGCGCCGGCGGCCTGGTGGTTCCGGCGCCCAATCAGTCCCATCATTCCGTCCCCCTCCCATGATGCGAATTCCTTTGCTGACCCTCGGGCTGATGCTGGGTGGATCCCAGGTCCTGGCCGCCAGTGTTACCGTCTACCCGGTCCCGCCCAACGTGCATCCCGGCGACAAGTTCATCGCGCCGTCGGACCAATACAAGGTGGAGGTGATCCAAAATGGCCGGACGCAGGAATCGTTCGTGTATCTGATGCACGCCCAGCACTACTCGAACTAGAGCGAGTCCGCCTCGGTCACCGGCTTTGACTTCACGGGTCGGGTCACGGTGCGGGTCACGCGGCTGACGGAGGACATCGGGTTCTGCCAGGTATTGCCGCGCTCGCGGGGCATTGCGGTCCGCCCGACGGGCCGCACGGTCGAGTTTGACCTGGACCGGCCGGGGCAGTT
>JAUPWC010000685.1 GCA_030916665.1 Verrucomicrobiota bacterium | reverse complement strand
GGCCCTTGCCCATCAGGGTGCCCAACACCTGATCGTCGGTGTCCTCGTTGAACAGAATCCGGTTGATCTCCTCAGCGGAGACCTCATCGGGGGCACCGTCCTCCCCCCATTCCAGGGCGTCCCAATCGTCCTTTTCGTCCTCGGACAGATCGGCGTACCGGATGCCTTGGCGCAGGAACTTGGTGCCGACCGACACCCCGACCGCCGGAACCAGAAACCCTTCCCGGACCGCGTCATCGAGTCCGTAAGCATCGGTGGGCACCCCGTCCTCCAGGTGGAACAGCCGGTAGGTGTTGTGGTCGACCTCATCCTTCGGGGTCGCGGTCAGGCCGACCAGCAGCGAATCGAACCAGGAAAAGATCGAGCGGTACTTCTGGTACACCGACCGGTGGGCCTCGTCGATGACCACCAGGTCGAAATAGCCCGGCCCGAATAGCCGTTTGCCGCCGTCGGTGTCGTTGATCAGGTTCATCATCGTCGGATAGGTGCACACATACACCCGCCCGTCAGCGACCTTTTCGGTCACCAGATTCACTGTCGTCGCATCCGGCAAATGGGTCTTAAAAGCGTTGGCGGCCTGGATCACCAGGGCGGTGCGATCGGCCAGGAACAGGACGTTCTTGACCCACCCGGCCTCCATCAACTGCTTCACCAGGGCGATCACCGTGCGGGTCTTCCCGCTGCCGGTCGCCATCACCAACAACGCTTGGCGCGCCTTGGCGGTGAACGCCTCGTCGATCGCCCGGATCGCATGATGCTGGTAATGGCGCTCCACAATCGCCGAGTCGATCACCACCTCAGCCAACGGTTTACGCCCGTGGCGGCGGTGAATCAACAACTCCAACTCACCCCGGGTGTAGAAACCCTGAACCTCCCGGGGCGGATACCCGGCAGCGTCGTCCCACAACCAATGCTCGTAACCGTTGGTGTAGAAAATCACCGGGCGGCGACCGAATTGGGCCTCCAAACAGTCGGCGTAAAGCTTGGCCTGCTGCTGGCCGATCTGGGGACTCTTGGTGGTGTTCTTGGCCTCCACCAACGCCAACGGCAACCCGTCAGCACCCCACAACACGTAATCGACAAACCCCTTGCCGTCCGTGGTCGGCATCCCGGTGACCGGGAACTCCCGATCGTTCGCCTCGTTCAGCGGCCAACCCGCCTCAGCCAACAGGACGTCGATGAACAGGTCGCGGGTCTCGGCCTCCGAATAATCCCGGTTGTCCACCACGGTGTTGGCGGCCTGCGCGGCCTTGATCTGCTCCCGCAACGCGGCAATCTCAGCATCCTTGGACGCTGCCAGTTCGTCCTTGGCGGCCAACGCCTTCGCGTGCGCCTCATCCTGGGCGGCGAACTTCTGGGCAAGCTGGGCGACCTCTTCCCGGGTCAGCGGGGCGGCCTTCTTCGCCAACGCCGGATCGAAGACCGCCTTCAACGGCACCGCCTGCGGCTGGGCCGAGTGGTGGAACGCCGCCCACACCATGATGTGGTGCAACTCCCGCAGCGCATCCAACGCCGCCCGAGGCGGGATTGGCTTCTGGTCATGCACCGCGTGGTTACCCAGCTTGCGGATCAGATTCATCTTCGCCGCGTTGCCAACCCCAACCTTGGCTTTGAACCCCGCATCATTGATCCGGGCGGCCAGATCACTCACATATGGAACCGGTAGTCCCAGAACGTCGTAGAGGTAATCCACCAGGTGCTCGACAGCGCGGCGGCTGTAGAAGCAGGCCGACCGGGGATCGCTGAGTGCGTAGCTCTCCGCCCGAGCGCAGTCGGCGTACGTCTCCGGCCAACAGACCGTCTTCAGGAAAGCGAAATTAGACATGGTCACGACTTCCCCGAGAAGGCGTGTGCCTGAAGTGATGCAACTAGCTGGTCATCCAAGGCCGAGCAATCGGTGACGCGCCTAGCGAGTTCCCTTGTGGCACGGACGAGTCCGAGGTACTCGTCCTGAACGGCGAGAGGGGGCACTTCAAGTTCCAGCTTTTCAATTCTGAAGAGAGCCAGCTTGCCAATAGTGACTTGGCCAACGTGGCCACGAATTTGCGCCTGCATCTGTGGGGTTCTTAGTGCTGCCGCAAGCCATTCTGCTCGGTATTCCGAACCCGCACGCGGGACGATACGAGCAGCATTTTCCGTAAGGTTTGCTCCTACAAGGCTTTCTGGGACAGCCGCAGTAAGTCCGATTGTTCCCGCGATTGAAATCACAACGTCGTCTTCGTCAACTACATAACGTGCGATCTGCTGATGGGTTTCCTCGGTGATGAAACAGAGGTCACGCTCGTCGATAACACCGTCACCCCGCAAGTCGACGACCCGGATATAGGGATGCTTCGTCGGCCTGTCGGCGTAGGGAGTTCCCTTCGGTAGCCGCTTTCCGCCCTTGATCTCAGCCATGTCGCCAAGGCGCAGGGACGGGTAAACGCCGGAACTGAAACGGTCGTTGAAAATCGCAACCGCTAGGAAATCCAGGTCGGCAATGAGCCGAGTTCGGCGATGACGCACTTCTTCGGCTTGGTCGAGGATCGCGGCAATCCGCCGCTGCTCAGCAAGCGGCGGCAGGTCGATATGCAACGCCGCCACATCTCTCGGATAAAGGTGGATTCCCTTAACCATGTCCCGCAGCGCAAGTCGCGTCTTTGTAGAAGAAATCCAATAATGGAGAAAAGCGGGGTCAACTTCGTCACCGTCGGGCCTCACCACCAACCATTCCCCAGTTAGTAACGCATCGGCGGTGTCCGGTCCAACCATGGCTAGCTTGCTGGCGACGTGCGATGCCTGATGCGCCGCGTTGAGAATCAACGTGTCGCCAGCCTTCGCCCACCGAGGACGGTGCTTCTGTGCATATTCCGGGTCGACGAAAGAGCCAAATGATCCGTTGAAACGGCCACAGTGGTCGATATCTCGGATTTTGAGCACGGGATAGCCTGAGTTGCGTTGGTCCACCTTTCCCGGCGTCTTACCGTTAAAGACTGAAGCAACCCCGCCCAGGACAACGCGCCTCACGACAACATCTTCTTCAGGTCGGCGAGGCCTTGGACGATTTCCTGTTCGAGCTTTTCGATGTCGGCGATGATCTCCAGCGGGGGCCGGTGCTCCACCTCGTCGTGGACGATCTCCTTGTAGCGGTTCAGCGACAGGTCGTAGTCCTGGGCGACGATGTCTGCCTTGGGAACACAGAAGGACTGGTTGGCGCGCTCCCGCTCGCGCTCGGTGCCGGTGCGGTGCTGCCAGCGGGCGAGCACGTCGGGCAGGTCATTGGCCTCGACCGGGTTGCGCTTGTCGTCGAGCGAGTAGCCGTCGGCTTGGACGTCGTAGAACCAGACGTCGTCGGTGCCCCCGGAGTTGGTTTTGGTGAAGAACAGGATCGCGGTGGACACCCCGGCGTAGGGCCGGAACACCCCGGACGGGAGTTTGACCACGGCGTCCAATTTCTGGTCCTCGACCAGGATGCGGCGCAAGTCCTTGTGCGCCTTCGATGAACCGAACAGCACCCCGTCGGGCACGATGACCGCCGCCCGACCGCCCGGTTTGAGCAGCTTGAGGAACAGCGCGAGGAACAGCAGTTCGGTTTTCTTGGTCTTGACGACCCGCTGCAGGTCTTTGGCGGTGGATTCGTAGTCCAGGCTCCCGGCGAAGGGCGGGTTGGCCAGGATCAGTGAGTACTTGTCTTCGTCGCCGCTGGCACCCTCGGACAACGAATCCCGATACCGGATATCGGGGGCTTCCACGCCGTGCATGAGCATGTTCATCGAGCCGATCCGCAGCATGGTGGCGTCGAAGTCGT